>JAEYYS010000130.1 GCA_023428335.1 Verrucomicrobiota bacterium
GCCGGTGCGCTTTTCGGCGAGCGCCTTGACCTCGTCGAGCAGCGGCCGCGGCAGCATGCAGCTGTCGACCACGACAATGACCGCCTGCTCGCGGTCGTCGGCCAGGGCGAGGGCGCGCGCGTGCACCCGGGTGCGGATCTTGTCGGCGTAGCGACTCAGCATGCCGCCGTTGACCAGCACCGGCAGTTTCTCCGGGGTGACATCGGCGACCGCGGCGCCGGCCGTGAAGGCGGCGGACAGGGCGGGGGCGGTGACGAACAGGCAGGCGAGTGGAAGCAGGAGACGCGGATTCATCGGGCAGGGAGGCATACGCCGCCAGTGGTCGTGATCTTGGCGCGACCCTGGCGCAACGGGCCGGGGCAGGAGAGGGAGCCGGGTCGCGCACGGAGGGCACGGAGGGCACGGAGGAAGAAGAGGGGTTGCGCGGCCTGCGTGCGAGCTTCCAATCCCCCGAAGCACCTCTGGCATCAGCGTCTGATTAGCGTCCCATCAGCGGTTCAAAAGCCTTACTGGAACTACGAATGGCACGAAGCTCAAGAAGGAGAGCACCTGTGAGGCGACCGTGAATCCGGCAGGGGGATGCGCCCGGCGAAAGAAGAATTGACCGCGGAGCAGGCTTCCGATAATCTGTTAGGCTGAACTGGACCCTTGCTGCCCTTAGCGATATGAACGATCGAACTCTTTTTAAGTTCAAGTGCTGGTGCGCATTGGTCGCGAATTTGATAACCATGATTGGATGTGTTGTAGGCTACATATGGGGCGGGCAGATGCTTTCCCTTGTGGCCGCAATCCTCTTATTCGCAGTTGTGGTAGGTGCGGTATATCTTTTAAAATTTAGCTACAGAAAAGGTGAATGAGTTGCATTTGAAAACAGCAAATCGAGTAACACGCTGGCCTCAAACCCAAGTCCCATGAAAACACTCCTTTTCACCCTCCTCATCATGCTTCACGGCGCCGTCTTAGCCCAGTCGCTCGACGACAAGCCGCGTGAGTTCAAGGAATTAATCGAGGGCTTTGCCAAGAGCGATCTCCTGAAGTTGCGCGGCAACCAGAAGACGGAGACGGCGCTGGAGTTGTCCAAGGTGCTGGCGGCCAGGGAACTGAACAAGACGGGCGTGTTCAGAATCACGGTGGCCAAGGTGGAGCCGCGCGTCTTCCCCGCGCAGAAGGAGCCGGGCTGGCGCCTCCTGCACGCCAAGGAAAACCTCAAGGATGGCAGCCTCTCCTTCGAGGTGGCTCTCTGGGCCTACGTGCGCCAGGATCCCGGCAAGGTGCTGGAAAAGATCCGCCCCGGAAAGGACATCGTGGTCACCGGCAAGCTCAGCCGTGCCGACTTCTCCGCCACGCCCCGCCTCATCCTGCATCTGGACATCGACGTGATCGAACTCAAGGCGGCGGAGTGATGAAGATCGACCCAGGGCAGGGTGCTTGTTATCTGTCAGTCAGTTGCCGGCTGACTCATTCGGAATCCCTGAAATCTGAATGGACAATGAAAGTCCAGCTCTCGGTCCTGATGATCGTGGTGTTCATGCACGAAATGCTATGAAGTTTAAAATCATGTTGCTCGCTGTCGCATCATTGCTGGTGGCGACGAGCCGGGATTTTCACATTCTCACCAGCATCATCCGCGCATGCTTTTATGAGCGCGAGGATTTTCGGGTTGTTTATGATCTGAGATCAGGCCAACTGTTTCAAACGCCCTTGATACTGCATCTGCCTTTTATTGCGGGTGTTGTGCTATTTGTGGGCCTTGCGGTGGCCTCGTTGTGCAAAAAATTGGGTGGCAAGTCATCGTCAAAGTGAGCGCATTCCTGTTTCCTGTGGTGAGTGGTGGGGCTTCGCACGGCCCGGCGAAGGCGCCAGGCATCCGCACGGTGGGAGGCCATGGTTTGTGACAAAGACGTGAGGCGTACCCTGTCACTCCAGCACGTCATTGGCGCGGTTCCGCGCCCGCTCACCGGTTCCAGGCCAGGAAGCTGCCCTGGCAGCGCTGCAGGCCCCAGCCCATGAGCAGGCGGCCGTCGTTCCAGATGTACTTCGTGCGGGTGCCGAGCTGGACGAGGATGACATCGCGGCCGGAGTGGCTGGCGGTGGAGATCAGGCAGCGGCCGGCGGCGACCGTGTAGCCGGTCTTCATGCCGTTGCATTCGGGCATCGAGCCGAGCAGGTGGTTGGTGCTCTTCAGGGTGACGATCTGGCCGCTGTTGCGGCGGAAGGTGTAGGAGGAGCGGCGCACGGCGTCGCGGATGACCGGGTGGCGGTACGCGGCCATGGCGACCCGGGCCATGTCGTGGGCGGTCGAGTACTGGCCGGGGGCGGTGAGGCCGTGCGGGTTGCGGAAGTTCGAGTTCTGGCAGCCGAGCGCGCGCATCTTGGCGTTCATCTTGGCGGCAAAGGCGGCGACGCTGCCGGCGTTGTCGCGGGCGAGCACGTTGGCGACGTCGTTGCAGCTCTTGATCAGGAAGGCGTAGAGCAGGTGGCGGCGCGTGTAGGTCTCGCCGGGGCGCAGACCGAGCACGGTGGGTTCGACGCGCAGGTCGCTGCTGAGCACCTTCACCGGCTTGTCGAGGTTGCCCGACTCGACGATGACGAGGGCGGTGACCAGCTTCTGGGTGCTGGCGACGGCGCGGCGAGTGTAGGCGTTTTTCGAGGCGAGGTGGCGACCCGTGGAGGCGTCGATGAGCAGGAAGGACTCGGCATGGATGGCCGGCA
>JAEYYS010000371.1 GCA_023428335.1 Verrucomicrobiota bacterium
GAACAGGGCGCGGGCGAGCACGGCGGCGCCGTGGCGGCGCACGACGGGTTCAGCTTCGCGTACTTCCTCGGCGGTGGGCGGCCGGCCCAGGGCAAGCTGGTAGGCACGCTCGATCTGGCGTTTCGGATCGGCGCCGACCTCGCGTTGCAGGCGGTCGGCCAGGGCTTCGGCCTGGGCGAGGGTGAAGCGACTGTTGAACAGGTTGAGAGCCTGGATCGGCGTGGTGCTTTGCACACGGCGGGCCGTGCTCTGGCCGGCGTCGGGGCAGTCGAAGGCACCGAACACGGCCTCGCTCTCGCGCCGCACCTTGTGCGCGTAAATCATGCGCCGCTCATTCGTTGGCGTGAAGGTTTCCACCGGCTTGAAACCGCTGAGACCGCCGCGCTTGTCGAAGAGGTCGTAGCCGCGACCGAACATTGCCGGATTGAGGCGACCGCTCACCGCGAGCATGCTGTCGCGAATCGACTCAGCCTCCAGCCGGCGTACGGGGAAGCGCCAGAGCAGGCGGTTGTCGGCATCGATGAGCCAAGGGCTTGGAGCGGAGGGCGTGGGAAGGCCGGAGCGGAGGATCGACTCTTGGCTCTGCGCCCTTTGCTCAATGCGGCTGCTTTGCCGGTAAGTGCCGCTCAGCACGATGAGCCGGTGCAGGTGTTTCAAGCTCCAGCCGCCACGGATGAACTCTGCGGCGAGCCAGTCGAGCAGTTCCGGGTGCGAGGGTTTCATGCCGCTGCGACCGAAGTCGCTTGGCGTCTCGACCAGGCCGGTGCCGAAGTGGCCCTGCCAGACGCGGTTGACCATGACGCGCGCGGTGAGCGGATTGGTGGGGCTGGCGATCCATTCGGCCAGGGCCTGGCGCCGTTGCGGCTCGGGCGTGCTGGCGGCGAGTTCGAGTTTGCCGAGGGCGGCGGGCACGGCGGGAGCGACCCGCTCCTTCGGCTGTTCGGGGTCGCCGCGGTTGAGCACGCGGATTTCGTCGGGCGTGCGGAACTTGCCGGCAAAGGCGAGCTGGCCCTGTTCGGCCGACGCAATCCGCGCTTCAAGCCCGCGTTTCTCAGCGAGCAGGGCCTCGGCCTGGCGCGCTTCCTCCGGCGGCAGACCGGCGGCGCTGAACACCGGGTCGAGGGCCGTGCCGGCAACGAAGGGACGGCGGTCGGTGGAGTCGGCGACGAGCCGCCAGTCCTGGTCGTGCAGTGCCGTCTCGATGCGGTATTCGATGGGCATGCGATCCTCGAGCCGGCCTTCGCGGTCGCGGCTCCAGACGACGCGATCAATCTCGACGGTGTCGGCGAACTCGAGTTCCACCCAGCCGCGACCGTCCTCGTTGCCGAGCCAACTGCGGCTGTTGCCGTAGAGGCCGTCGTTCAGGTAGGCGGGGTCGTGGCGGTCGGGCACAAGGATGTTGCCCGAGGTCGTCACCTTCGCCTCGCGTGCGATGTTGCGGCCGCGGGTGTCGAAGACTTCGAGTTCGTCGAGGCAGGGCGACAGCCCATTGGTGGCGAGCACGGTGAAGCGCAGGCGGCGTGCGGGCACCGGTGTGAAGCGATCAGTGCTCAGCTTCCAGTGCACGGTCGGTCGCGGCGGCCGTGCCTCGCTGAGCACGCGCATGACATCGCGTTCCAAACCGGCCTCGAGGGTGAAGGCGGTGGCGAGGCGATCCTGAAAGCGGCCCTCGCGATCACGGCTCCAGACGATGTGATCGATGCGGCGCGGTTCCGGCAGTTCGAACTCGACCCAGCCTTGGCCTTTGGCATCGCTCATCCAACTGCGGTCATTGCCGTAGCGACCATCGTTGAGGTGTTCGAGACGGTGCTTGGCCGAGCTGCGGCTGCCGGAGGCGCGGACTTTGGCCTGTGGCGCGACATTGACGCCGGCCGAGAAGATTTCGAACTCATCGAGGCAGGGCTCGATGAGGCCGAGCTTGGGGTGGAGGTTGGCGTCGTGAATGCTGAAGCGCACGAAGCGGGCCTGCGTCGCTGGGAAGACCTCCTCGTTACGGGCGGGATCGGTGACGCGGGCGCGGCTGCCGGGGCGCGCCAGCGGCACGAAGCGCATGAGCCGGCGGTCGAGATCGATGACCTGCTGCTTCAAGGTCGTGGTCTCGCGTTCGCGGGCCAGGGCCTCGGGCGAACGCAGGGGGCGGTCGGCGTACTCGACCCCGGCAACGAAGGCCTGCATCGCGTAGTACTCGCGCGCGCTGACCGGATCGAACTTGTGGTCGTGGCAGCGCGCGCAGCCAAGGCTGAGGCCGAGGAAGGTCTGGCCGATGTTGACGACGATTTCATCGATCGAATCCTGGCGCGCCAGGCGCATGGACGGCGCGTCCTTGCCGATCTGGCCGGGCAGCAGAACCGAGGCCGTGACCAAAAACCCCGTGGCAGCCTCGGGGTGAATTTGAGATTTGAGATTTGAAATTGGAGATGCCGTAGGCCCATCGCCGGCGATTTGGTGGCGGATGAACTGATCGTAGGGCAGGTCGGCGTTGAGGGCCTGGATGACGTAGTCGCGGTACGGCCAGGCATTGGGTCGCTCCGTGTTGACCTCGAAGCCGTGGGTGTCGGCGTAGCGCACAACATCGAGCCAGTGCTGAGCCCAACGTTCGCCGTAGTGGGGCGAGGCAAGCAGGCGGTCGACGAGGCGCTGCAGGGGCGCCTCCTGCACTGCGCCGTCGCACTCGGCGATGAAGCGGTCGACCTGCTCCGGCGTCGGTGGCAGGCCAGTGAGATCGAGGCTGAGCCGGCGAATCAGGGTGGCCGGATCGGCAGGCGGCGCCCGATGCAACCCTTGTTCGGCGAGTTTCGCATCGACGAACGCGTCGATCGATCTGAGATCTGAAATCGGAGATGTGAGATTTTTCGGGAGCGGCTTGAACGCCCAGTGATCCGTCCGGTCCTCAAGCTTGGCGATGTCGACCCCGTCCGGCCAGGCCGCGCCCTCGTCGATCCAGCGGGTCAGGGTGGCGATCTCGGCGGCCGACAGCCGGCCTGCGGGTGGCATGAGCTCGTCCTCATCGTCGCTGGTGAGGAAGTGGATCAGCGGGCTGTCCTTGGCCCGGCCGGGAACGATGTCCGGGCCGTGGTTGTCGCCGCCCTTGAGGGCCTCCGACTTGATGTCGAGGCGCAGGCCGGACTTCTGCTTCGTGTCGCCGTGGCAGTCGTAGCAGTGCTGCTCGAAGATGGGGCGCACCTCGCGGACAAAGTCGACCGGCGCGGCGAGTGCGGCGGCGGGCAGGAGCAGGAGAAGCGGGCGGAGGCGTGTCATGCTTCAGCGGTACGGATTGCCGGTCTCGAACAGGGCGCGGATTTCGGCGTCGGTGAGGGCTCGACCGAGCAGCAGCAGTTCATCGACGCGACCGCTGAGCTTGCGGTCCTGGCGATCCCAGTTGCCGATGCGCGCCGGACCGAGGCGGGCGGGGTGGGCGAGCTCCTGGCGGGTTTCCTTGTCGAAGCGGCCGTTGAGGTAAAACCGCACGGTGCGGCTGTGGGCATCATAGACCGTGGCGAGGTGCAGCCAGCGTCCCAACTCGGGCAGCACCGGCGTGCGCGAGTCCGGCGAGCCTTCCGTTTCGTCGGAGCCGGCGGCCAGCGTGTTGCCGCGCAGGGCGAGACGCATGGTGGCATGGCGTGTGACCATCCAGTGCACCTGGCCGGGCTTGCTCGCTTCCCAGCCATCGGTGTGCAGCAGCGACTGATAGGGCGCGCCCAGTTGGTCAAGCCGCACCCAGGCGGCGAGGGTCAACTGCGGCCAGTCGCGGTCGCCACCGGCGTCGAGCTTGAGGTGGTCGCCCAGCTCGGTGAATTCCGGTGCCTGCGAGCCGGGCCAGCGGCCTTGCACGATGCGAAAGCGGCCCTCCTGCGGGGTGTCGCCCTCAAAGTCGAGCAGCGCGATGAGGGCGGGGTCGCGGCGCAGATCGGCGAGGGCCTGTTCGGCGCGGGCGCGCTGGCCGGCGGCGAGACCGGCGCGCAGGCCGGGCATCTCGTCGGGCTGGATGAAGGCCGCCGAGCGCAGTTCACGCGTCGCCCCGCCCTGCAGGGCCAGGGCGTCGCCGCCGCGCAGGCTCTGGCTTTCGCCCGCGCCGTTGGGTTTGGCAATGACCTCGCCTTGAAAGACGTGGATCTCGGCGTTGCCGCTGGCTGGCACATCGATGCCGAAACGCGTGCCGAGATCGATGGCCTCGCCGGTCGGGGTGACGACGGTGAAGCCGTGGGCTGCGGGAGGCACATCGGCGGCGAGGCGACCGCGCTTCAGGCGCAGGCGCTGGGCGGATTCAAAGCGGAACTCCGCCGGGGCTTCCAAGACAAGACGGGCGCCGCGCGCGCTGACCAGCGCCAGCGTGCCGGCGTCGAGGCGATGCCAGCCGCCGCGCAGGCGGTCGCCCTCGACGAGGCCGGCGACCCCGGCCGCCTCGGCGACGGTGGCATGGGCTGGACGCGTGTTCTGCCAGGTCCAGGTGCCGAGCCCGAGCAGGGCCAGTCCGGCGGCGGTGGCCAGCCAGCGTGTCGGCAGGGTCAGCGAGCGGTGTCTTTGAACGGGGGCAGCTTCGACGACTTCCCCTGCGGCCAGGGCCGCGAGGGCGGAATCCAGGTTGAGAAGTTCGACGAACTCGCGGCGCGCCGCGGCATCCTGGTTCAGCCGGGCGTTGAGCTCCGCCCGTGCCTCGGCGGACAGCGTGCCGTCGAGGTAGGCATCGAGAAGCCGGTCGAGTTCGGTTTTCATGACGTCGCCTCCTCCCGGGCGAGCGCGCGCCGGATGCAGTCGAGCAGCAGCCGGCGCATGCGGTGCAACCATTGATAAAAACCGGCGACGCTGCGGCCGCTGTCGCGGGCGACCTCCTGGATGCGTGCCCCTTCGTGGTAGGCCTGGAGCAGCAGCGTCCGCTGGGCGTCCGGCACCTCGCGCATGCAGGCCTCCAGGGC
>JAEYYS010000373.1 GCA_023428335.1 Verrucomicrobiota bacterium
AGTGAGTACCGCTCCTACGGGGGTGGCAGCATGTCGCAAAAAAAAGAAGGCGGCGGCATCTTCTGGTGGGCGGTGTTGATCACCCTGCTCATGGGGGTGGCCACCTTTTGCTGGTTTTTCAGCATCATGGTCTTTTCCCAGCCGGAAAAGCCCTTCAACTACAACCTGCTCGCCAAGTGCGGCAAGTTGACGCCGCTGCGCCCCTATTCGCTCTACACGGCTCCCGCCGGCAAAGCCCTGGGCGCACGCGACCTGATGGCGGAATTCTTCGCTTATACCGAGGCCCAACTCGGCCTGCGCAATGACCTGCTCAAGCGCTCCTACCTGAAGAACCACCAGCATGAGCAGCCGGCCTACCTGATCGGTTCCTACCGCGTGCTTGAGGTGCGCTCACTGGCGGAGGGCGACGTGTTTGCCAAGGGCTGGGTGCTGCGCGCGCGCGCCACCGACTTTGAAGACGTTGACATGGAGTTTGTCATGCCCGGCCTGACCGCCGCCGAGGCGCCCTGCGTGGCGGGGGATGTCATCAAGCTCGAAAAACGCACCTACGCCGCCCTGCTGCATGTCCAGCGCCTCGGCGAGGACCGGGTTTGTGCGACCGTGGTGCCGCTGGCCTATCAGACCGTGGTGTTTGCCGACGGCAAGTCGCGCGGTCTCGAGCCGCCGGAGCGGCTCAATATCGGCGCCACCTGGCCGCTGACCCGTGATCCCGGGCCGAGTGGTGAAGCGGCCGGCGACGCGGCCGGCCTCGCCGCGACGCGACCCTGAGGCTGTGCAGCTCAGGCGAGCAGTTCGTTGACGACGCGCGCCTGCGGGTTTTCCACCAGCACCTGTTCGGTGCCGTTGCGCTTGTAGCTGAGCTTCTTGGGGTCGAGGCCGAGCAGGTGCAGCACCGTGGCGTGGTAGTCGTAGTGGTGGACCACCTTGTCGACCGCATGATGGCCAAACTCGTCGGTGGCGCCGTGCGCGTAGCCGGCCTTGAAGCCGCCGCCGGCGACCCACATGCTGAAGCCGTAGGTGTTGTGGTCGCGGCCAACGCCTGCGCGGCCCTTGGCGCCGGCACGGTTCTGGATGACCGGCAGACGGCCCATTTCACCGCCCCAATGCACAATCGTGCTGTCGAGCAGCCCGCGCTGCTTGAGGTCGAGCACCAGGGCGGCTGCCGGCTGGTCGACCTGCTTGCAGGCGGCTGGCAGGCTCTTGAGGATGTTGCTGTGATGGTCCCAGGTCTGGTTGCCGGTGAACAGGGAGACAAAGCGCACACCGCGCTCGACGAGGCGTCGGGCGAGCAGGCAGCGGGTGCCGAATTCCTGCGTTTCCGGACGGTCGATGCCGTACAGCTTTTTCGTCGCCTCACTCTCCTGACTGAGGTCGAGAGCCTCCTTGGCGGCGGTCTGCATGCGTGCGGCCAGTTCGAAGCTCTGGATGCGCGCCTCAAGGTCGCCCTCGCCCGGGCGGGCATCGGCGTGGTTGCGATTGAGCCGCTGGACAAAGTCGAGGTAGCGCGCCTGCGCCTCGCCCTTGAGCGACATCGGTGCGTCGAGGTTGAGGATGCGCGGCTCCTTGGGCCGGATCACCGTGCCCTGGTAGACGGAGGGCAGCCAGCCGTTGCTGAAGTTGTCGACCCCGAGCACCGGCAGGCCGCGCGGGTCGGTGAGTGCGACGTAGGCCGGCAGATCCTGATTCTCGGAACCGAGGCCATAGGTGATCCAGCTGCCGAGCGTCGGCCGGCCGCCAACGGCCTGACCGTTCATCAGGGCGTAGATCGACTGGCCATGATTGTTCACGCCCGTGTGCATTGAGCGGATCAGGGTCATCTCGTCGGCGATGGCGCCCATGTGGGGCACCAGTTCGCTCATCTCGATGCCGCTTTCACCGTGCGGCTTGAACTTCCACTGCGGGCCCATCACCTCGCGGCTGGCACCGGCGGCATCGTCATACTTCACCTCGCCGGGGAAATCCTTGCCGTCGAGTTTCACCAACTCCGGTTTCGGCTCAAAGAGGTCGATGTGACTCGGTCCGCCCTGCATGAACATCGAGATCATCGCCTTGGCACGGCCAAACCCGTGTGCCGGCTTCGGTGTCAGGTCGTGGTGCTGCGGTCCGCCGCCGGCGAGGGCGGGGTTGGCGAGCAGGCCCTGCTCCTGGAGCAGGGTGGCGAGGGCGATGGTGCCCATGCCGTAGGCACCGGTGAGAAACTGGCGGCGATGGAAGGGGGAAGCGGTCACGTCGGGGCAGAATACGGCGCCTGCCGGGCCGATCTAACGCTCAGGCCTTGCGCGCGAGCTGCCAGCCGTCCTTGCTGTCCTTGACCAGCCAGCCGGCTGCCTCCAGTTCCAGGCGGAGGGCGTCGGCGGCGGGCCAGTCGCGCGCCTGCTTGGCCTGCCAGCGCCGTTCGGCGAGGGCGGTGATCTCTGCCGGCGCGGTTTCGGCACCTTCTGTACTCAGATCCGGCAGTTGCAGGCCGAGGGCGATGAGCAGGAAATGCAGACCGGCGAGCGCAGCCGCCGCTTCGGGGGCGGCGAGTGACGCCGGCTTGAGGCGGTTGAGGGTGGCAAAGACTTCGCCGAGGGCGCCCGGCACATTGAGATCATCCTCGAGCAGGGCCCAGGCGGCCGCAAACGGACCGGGGGCCGGCGCGGCGGCTGCCACTCCGGCGGCCGTGCGCAGGGCCTGCTCGTTCTTGGCGAGCTTGTGCAGGGCCTGACGGGCGGCGTCGAGCGAGTGAAAGGTGAAATTGAGCGGCGCGCGGTAGTGGCCGTTGATCAGCACGTAGCGCGTCTCGGCCGGCGTGTAACCGCGCTGCTGCAGATCGTCGAGCGTGTACAAATTGCCCAGGCTCTTGCTCATCTTGCCGCCGTCGACCATCAGATGGGCGATGTGGAACCAGTGGCGGGCAAAGCGGCCGTGCGTGGCGCAGCAGCTCTGGGCAATCTCGTTTTCGTGATGCGGAAAAACCAGGTCGACACCGCCGCTGTGGACATCGAAGTCCTCGCCGAGGTACTCCAGTGCCATGGCGCTGCATTCCAGGTGCCAGCCCGGGCGGCCCTCGCCCCAGGGGCTCGGCCAGAAGTTCGGTCCGTCCTCGGGCTTGCGCGCCTTCCAGAGGGCGAAATCGGCGACCGCATCCTTGCCGTATTCATCGCTGTCGGTGGCGATCGCGGCGGGTTTCAACTCGCGTTCGTCGAGGTGCGACAGGCGGCCGTACTCGGGGAAGGAGGCGACCTTGAAGTAGACGCTGCCGTCGGCCACCGCGTAGGCGTGACCGCGGGCGACCAGCGCCTCGATCATGCGGATCTGGTGCGGGATGTGGTCGACCGCCCCGGGTTCGACATGCGGCGGCAGCAGGTTGAGCGCGGCGCAGTCGGCATGGAACTTTTCCGTCCAGTGGCGGGTGAAGTCGGTCAGCGGTTGGCCGGCCTTCTGCGAGTCGCGGATCGTCTTGTCGTCGACGTCGGTGAGGTTGCGCACGTGCAGGGTGGCCAGGCCGCTCTGTTCGATGACGCGCCGGAAGACGTCCTGCAGGACGAAGGTGCGGAAGTTGCCAATGTGGGCGGGGCCGTAAACGGTCGGTCCGCAGCAGTAGAGCTTGAGCGTGCGGCCGTCGAGGGGCTGCAAGGGCCGTTCGGCGCGCGTCAGGGTGTCGTGAAGCTTCAGGGGCATCGGGTCGTCAGGACTCGGCGGTCGCGTCTTCAGCGGCTTCGCTTTCCGCGACGGCCGGGGGCTCGGTACCGTCCTCGTCGCGCACGCTGCCAATCTTCAGGCTGACTTTGAGCCCGTGGCGCTCGGCGGCGGTCTGCAGCAGGGAACGAATGGCGCTGGCGGTCATGCCGTTGCGGCCATGAACCAGACGCACGTCCTCCGGAGCGAGCATGACCCGGAAAACCAGACCGCCGTTGGCGTTGCGCCCGCTGGCGATGGTGGCCTCCTTCGGATGGTCGATCAGGTTGGCCACCACGTAGGTCAGAAATTCGCGCAGGGCTTCGGGGGCGTCCATGGCGGTAATACGCGGAGGTGCCGCCTGAAAACCGGGCGGCGACGGTGCAGGGAAGGGGCCGATCAGGCCTTCTGGGCCGCGCGCGCCTTCTTGATGAGGCTGCGAACGGTTTCCGTGGGCTGGGCGCCGTTGGCGATCCAGGCGTTCACACGCTCCAGATTGACGTCGGCATTGCCTGCCTTGAGGGCGGGATCGTAGGTGCCGAGGATCTCCAGGAAACGACCGTCGCGACGATAGCGCTGGTCGGCGGCGACGATGCGGTAGAACGGACGGCCTTTGGAGCCTTCTTGACGGAGACGGATAGCGACTGCCATGGGGATAAAAGAATACGGTCTAAGGGGCGGGCAAAATGCCGGAGGTGCGGGCGAAAGCAACCGGTTTTTTCCGGTCGGCCGTCGCCCGCGCGGGGATCAGGCCTCGGCGGCGGGCGCCGGGGCTTCCGTGACGGGCGTCTGAACTTCGGCGACAACGGCCGGAGTTTCGACAGCCGGAGTTTCGATAGCCGGGGCCTGGGCTTCGGCGGCGGGAGCGGCCTTGGCGACCTTTTTGGCGGCCGGCTTTTTGGCGGCCGTTTTCTTGGCGGCAGGCTTGGCGGCAGCAGCCTTGGCGGCGGGGGCTTTGCGAGCCTGACCGGACTTGGCCAGCGCCTTCTTGCGGGCGAGGTAGAGTTTCCGGCGGCGGCGTTTGACGATCTTGTTGAGCTGTTGTCCCATGGTCAGTGAGGTGAAATGTTGTAAAACGAGCCTGCAAACTGGCACTGCTCTCCGGGTGAATCAAGGCGAATGTCAGCTGCCAGGGCAAAGAAAGTGCCGTGACGCGGCGCGCGTGCGGTGGTTGGCGGACAAAAACTTTTGCTGGCGCGCGCGCCGGTTTTGACCTATTCAGCCGGCATCATGATCGCTGGAATGCTCATTGCCGCCACGTTTCTTCTGCTCGGTGTTGTCGTCTTCACCTACCTGCAGAAGGCCTAACCGTCCTCATCGACGGCGCGCTGCGAGATGCCGGCGTACAGTTCCGGGAAGCGACGTTCGATCGCCCGCGGCGTGACGTAGCCAACCAGTTGCGCCTCGCCCCAGTCCGCCAGGCCCCAGTAGGCGTGAGGCAGCGCCAAAATCACCGCCGAACAGGTCGGCATGCGTGGCACGTGCGCGCGCACCAGAATGTGTTCGGCAAACTCCAGCATGCCGGGATTGTGGCCAAACAGGACGGCGTGCCGCCAGGACTCGTCGAGGCCACGCACCACCTCCAGCAGTCGCTGGGCCGAGGCCAGGTACAGGCGGGAATCGAGTTGCAGTGCCGCCACCGGCAGGCCGAAGACTTCGCGCATGCACTGGGCGGTGGTGACCGCGCGCAGGGCCGTGCTGCTGATCAGGGCATCCGGCGCGGGCAGCAGGGCCGGTGCCTGGGCGGCATCGAAGTAGGTGCGCTGCAGGAAGGAGGCGACCGCCGGCGCCGCCCGCCGGCCGCGGTCATTGAGCGGCCGGTCATGATCGGGCAGGCCGGGTTGGGCCCAACTCGACTTGGCATGACGGATGACGGTGAGGTACTTCATGGCGGGCGCCGCTCCTCGCACGACGGCGACCGGCCGTCAACGAGGTGCAATTACAGTTTCGCGCCGGTTGTGGCCGGAATCAACGGACAACCCCGATTTCGGCGGCCTTGCCAGGACGCGCGGCCCCGCCTAGATTGAAAACATGAACCGCGTCGCCATGGGCTGTCTCACCGGCCTGCTTGTCCTAGCCCTGCTTGTCAGCATCGGCTTCAACATCCTGCAATCGGCCGCCCTTGCCGGCAGCGCCGGGGCGGGAGAGGAACAGCGCGAGCCGCTCGAGGAGCGACTGGAGGCACCCGGCGCGCCAGGCGTGGCCGACAAGATCGCGCAGATCGATTTGGAAGGGCTTATCACCTCGGCGGGGGGCGACAGCGGTCTGCTCGGCGGCGCCCTGCCACGGCTCGACCTCATCAAGCAGGCGCTCGAGCAGGCCGTCGCCGATGAGCAGGTGAAGGCGGTACTGCTGCGCATCCATTCGCCGGGCGGCGAGGTCACCGCCTCCGACACCCTCTATGCGGCGGTGCGGCGGGCGGCGGCGAAGAAACCGGTCGTGGTCTACATGGATGCCGTCGCCGCCAGCGGCGGTTATTACGTCGCCTGCGGCGCCAGCAAGATCGTCGCCTCCGAAACCACCCTCACCGGCAGCATCGGTGTCATGATGGAGTCGTTCAGCTACCACGGCCTGTTTGAAAAGGTGGGGCTCGGGGCACGCAGCTTCACCAGCGGCGCCTTCAAGGACACCCTCAGCGGCGCGCGGCCCATGCGCGAGGAGGAGGCGGCCTATGTGCAGGGGCTGGTCAACGAAATGTACGAACGCTTCCTCGGCGTCGTCGCCCAGGCTCGCGGCAAGACGCCGGAGCAACTGCGCAGCACGGTCGCCGACGGCCGCGTCTTTACCGGCGCCCAGGCACTCAAGGAGGGGTTGGTCGACCAGGTTGGCTACCTGGAGGACGCCTGGAGTCTGGCCCGTGAACTCGGCAAGGCGCCGGGGGCCCGGGTGGTGAAGTATCGCTCGAATCCTGGCCTGCTGTCCCTGCTCGGTCTGGCCACGGCCCGCGCCGCCGGGCCGGTGAAGCTCGAACTCGCCGGCGGTCCGACCGGCGCTGTGCAGCCCGGCCTGCTCTATTATCTTCCGGCCTGGCTAGTGCGCTGAACCCCATGGATGCGCTCACGACCGCCGTCCTCAAGGACGTGACCCTGCTCGTCTGGCTGGCCCTGCTCGCCGGTGCCGCCGCCTACAAGGCCCTGCGCCTCGCACGCCCCGCCGCCTGCTGGAACTGGAGCGGTCGCGTCGATGCCCGCGCCTACATCGCCGCCGATGCAGTTGTGGTCGCGGCCCTGTCGCTGCTGCTGCTCGGTGGCCTGCGCCAGGCCGGCGGCGGCGATGCGGGCGCGCAACCCGAACTCAGCGCGCCGCTCGTTGCCGGCGGCATTTTCGCGCAGCTGTTTGCCGCCGCCC
>JAEYYS010000413.1 GCA_023428335.1 Verrucomicrobiota bacterium
GGTTCCAGAGCAGCAGTTTCTCCCAGAAGCGGCCGGGCTCCTCAAAGCGGAAGCCGGCGGGATCGAGATCGGGACGCAGGCCGAGCCCGAGGAAGATCAAGGCGGCGATGCCGACGTTGACCAAGGGACCGCAGACGGCGACCACCAGCTCGTGGGCCGGTGTGCGCGGCATGCGCTCCAGGCGGGCAACCCCGCCGATCGGCAGCAGGGTGATGTCCGGCGTGCGGATGCCGTAGCCGCGCGCGGCGAAAACATGGCCGAACTCATGCAGCAGCACGCACAGGAACATGGCGCTGATGAACAGCACGGCGTCGAGCGCGCCAGCCGCCCCCTGGCCGCTGCTGAACCCGTGCAGGGCGACGAAGGCCAGCAGGATGAAGAAGGTGACGTGGATGCGCACCTCGGTGCCGGCGATGCTGGCGACTTTGAAGGACCATCTCATGGCGCACCGATAGCGCCGGCGCCGACAAAAGCAAAGGGCGCATGGAGCAGAACTCCATGCGCCCGGTCACCACTCAACCCAGCGGACGTCACTCTTGACGCCCACGGCGTGTCAGGCCGTTAGAAACGGATGCAGAGATCGAAGGTGAAACGGTCGTCGGTCAGTCCTTCCGGACGGATGACGGCCTTTTCATAGGCGACCCCGAAGTCGAGATTGTCGAGCAGGCGGGTGCGGAAGCCGGCGCCCAGGGTGCCCTGCGTGCGGTTGCCGGTGCGCGAGGCGCCGAAGTTCATGACGTCATAGCCCTCGGTGTCGAGCGCGATGTTGTCGCCCTCGTCCATCACCGTGAAGGCGTTGAAGGCGATGAAGGGGATGAACCAGCGGCAGGTGTAGTAGTCGACCATCGCCGAGTAATGGGCGACGGTGCTTTGCTCGCTGCCGTTGTTGGGCAGGCGCACGCCGGCGTTGCCACTCAGGTGCAGGTCGCCAAAGCCCTTCTGGGTCGAGACGAACAGGTTCCACTCGCCACCGCCACGGCCCTGGAAGACGTCGCGGTCACCGGTCGGGATGTGGAAGGTGAAGCCGGGGGTGAGGAGGAACTGGTTGGCAACATCGTCGATCAGGGCGTACTTCAGGCCGAGCGCGAGGTCCATCCAGCCGTCCGGATTGCCGAGCGCGTCGTTGTCGATGTCGAAGTAGCCGTCCTGAGTGGCAATAACCGCGAGGCGGTCGGTCAGGGCATAGCGCAACTGCAGCGCGTAGAGCTGGGCGTCGCCGCCGCCGAGGAAGTCGTCGTGCAGACTGTGGTGGATGAAGATCGGCCGAATCTCGGAGCGAATGACCGCGTCTTCAAAGAAGATCGGGTTGGTCACCGGCGCGATCGTGTGCGCCTTCCAGTCGACCGCCTCCGGCGGCGTGACCGGGTTTTTCCCCACCAGCGCGGGGGCACCAGCGTGGGAGGTTGCTGTGAGGAGGGAAACGGCCGCGCAGGCACCGAGGTTGCGCAACCACCTGTGGGAGTAGGATGGTTTGTCCATAAGCGCACCTGAGCACGCCCGGTCCCGGCGCGATACGCCTCCCTTGGCATTGCTTGAACACGGATTAACGCGCCAGATCGCGCACGGTGTGGCGATCGAGCACGTCGAAAAAGGCCCGGCGCGCCTGATACAGCACCGGCTTGAGCGCACAGGCCTTGGCGATCGGGCAGGTGTTGGTCGCCGGCGTAAAACACTCGACCAGGTCGCCGCTTTCAGTGAAGCGGACGATCTCGCCCACACGGGTGTCGGGCGTGTGGGGTGCCAGCATCAGGCCGCCGCCGGCACCACGGCTGGCGACCAGCCAGCCGGCGCGGGTCAGGGCCTTCGCCACCTTGGTGAGGTGGTTGAGCGAAACCTGGTAAAACTCGGCCATCTCGCGGGTGGTCGCCTTCTCGCCCGGGCGGCGCATGAGGTAGATGAGCACGCGCAGGGCGTAGTCGGTGTGAGAGGTCAGTTGCACGAGGTCAGGGGGTGACGGGACATTTTTTCATCGCACCGAAAGATTCGCTTGCCAAACAGGTATTTCAAATACCTATTCAACACACCATGTCAACCGAAGCCACCCCTGCCCTGCCCGATCTGGCCGACCGCGCCGGCATTGAGCGGCTGGTCAACGCCTTCTACGAGCGCGTGCGCGCCGATGACCGGCTCGGCTTCATCTTTGATCGCATCGCCCAGACCGACTGGTCGACCCACCTGCCGAAGATGTATGCCTTCTGGGAGACGGTGCTCTTCCGCAGCGGCGGTTACACCGGCAACCCGCTGGCCGCGCACGCCCGCCTGGTGCCGCTCACGGAAATGGGCCGACCGCAATTTGACCGCTGGCTGGAGCTGTTCCGCGCCACGGTCGATGCGCTCTTTGCCGGGCCGAACGCCGAGCACCTCAAGAACTGCGCCGCCGACATGGCGAACGTCATCCATCACCGCATCAACGGCATCGCCGATGCGCGCACCGATCCGGCAAACCTGACGCCCGAGCAGCGCGCCCGCTACGCCGCCTACCGCGCCGCGGCCGCCGGTGCCGCCTAACCCCTTTGCCCCGCTCCCGCGGTCGCAAGCCCAAGCCAACCCGAACCCACCCCATGAAACACCTCATCGCCCTCCTCGCTCTTGCCCTGCCGCTGGCCGCCGCCGACGCACCCAAGGCCTCCAACACCGTCTGCCCGATCAGCGGCAAGCCGGTCAACCCGTCCATCACCTACGCCTACGAAGGGGTCACCTACGCCTTCGCCGAGGACGCCTGCCGCACGAAGTTCGTCAGCGCCCGCGAGAACAGCCTCTACCACAAGCTCGGCGGCAAGCCGGCCATCGACGCCGCCATCGATGCCTTCTACGTCAAGGTGCTCGCCGACAAGCGCGTGAACCACTTCTTTGAAGACGTCAGCATGGTCAAGCAGCACCGCAAGCAGAAGGAATTCCTCTCGGCGGCCTTCGGCGGCCCGATCCCCTGGACCGGCAAGGACATGCGTGAAGCCCATCGCGACATGCCCGACCTCAACGACACGCATTTCAATGCCATCGCCGAACACCTGCAGTCGACCCTGCAGGACCTGAAGATCGACAAGGCCCTGATCGACCAGGTCATGGCGATCGCCGAGAGCACCCGCGCCGACGTGCTGTACCATTCCAAGGCCGCGAAGCGCTAAGCGCCGAACACCTGGAGGCCCGGTTCAACCCTGTGGGAGGGGTTGGGCCGGGCTCTTTTTTTTGCACGCTTACCGTGGCGGGTTCCCAGACGTGGCCTGCTGGCCGGTGTGGGAAAACGAGGTCAGACCGCGGCAAGCGCGCCGGCAAAATCGCGCTCCAGATCGGCTGCATCCTCGATGCCGACCGACACCCGCACCAGCCCCTCGGCAATGCCGGCGGCGGCACGTTCTTCCACGGTCAGGTTCTTGTGCGAGGTGCGCGCCGGCACGCAGACCAGGGTTTCCACCCCGCCCAAGCTGAGCGCCGGCAGGGCCAGGCGCAGCCCGCCGAGGAAGACGTCGACCCGTTCCGGCTGCTTGAGCTCAAACGACAGCATGCCGCCGAAACCACGCATCTGCCGGCGGGCGATGCCATGATCCGGGCTGTCGGGCAGGCCGGGGTAATGAACTCGGGCGACCGCCGGGTGCGCCTGCAGAAAGCGCGCGAGCCGCTCAGCATTGACCGTGTGTCGCTCCATGCGCAGGGCGAGCGTTTTCAGACCGCGTTCCAACTGGGCACAAGCACGCGCATCGAGCACGCCGCCGTAATTCATCGCCGCCGCGCGCACCGTGCGCACCAGGCCCGCCGAAGCGACCACCACGCCGGCACTGACATCGCTGTGGCCGTTGAGATACTTCGTGGCGCTGTGCACCACGATGTCGGCACCGAGCGCCAGCGGGTTCTGCAGGATCGGCGTGGCAAAGGTGTTGTCGACCACCAGCCGCATGCCGTGCGCGCGCGTCAGCGCGGCGGCGGCGGCAAGATCGACGCAGCGCAGCAGCGGATTGCCCGGCGTCTCCAGATAGAGCAATTTCGTGTTCGGTCGCAGGGCGGCCGCCGCCTCGACCGCATCCACCACCCAGGAGACCTGCACGCCCCAGCGAAGCAATTCCTGCACCACCAGCTGGTGCGTACCGCCATAGAGATCGCGCTGGAACAGGGCGTGATCGCCAGGGTTCAGGCAGGCCAGCAATGTCGTTGAGATCGCCGCCATGCCCGAGGCAAACACCAGCGCCGCCTCGCCGCCTTCGAGATCGGCAAGCTTGGCGGCGACCACCTCCTGATTGAGCACATTGAAGTAGCGCGGGTAGACGTTGTCGCCAACCCCGCAGGGATACGCGGTCGACACATGCAGTGGCGTGCAGGCGCCGGTGGCCGGGGTGGCGGCAGGCTGGCCCGCATGCACGCAGCGGGTCGACAGACCAGACCAATTGTCGCTCATGATTCGTCCTCCCAGTTGGCCAGGCACACCGGGCTGGTCAGCCGGCGCCGTGGCGGGGGTTCACTCGGCAACTCGCGCGCCGCATCGGCAATCAGAGCCCGCAACAGACTGCGGTGACAGCGCTCCGGATCCGCGCAGGGACAGCCGAGACTGAAACGCAGCTCGCGCGCCAGCCCGGCCAGCAGGGCAATGACCTGTCGACAGGCCGGCGCGCGCATCTCGGTCCGGTACCGGCGCGCAAAGGCGGCGAAGCTGAGCCCCTCGTGCTTGTAGGCGCGCAGCAGCGCCGGCGAAGGCGCCAGCAGGGGCAGCCAGAGGTCGAAGTGACCCAGCCGTGCGCGGTCCTCACGTCGCACGCCGCGCGGTGCGTGCCGGGCCACGCCGATGCGCAGTCCCTCGCCGGCGCGGCGCGGGCTGCCACAGCGATAGCCGCCGGGATTGCCACCGGCATCGAGGTTGCTGCTTGCGGAAGCCATGCCGGGCATTTATATCGTCTTACGATGGAATTGTCAACGCCCGCCAAGCCGCTGACACCGGCCGACTACACCACGCTCGCCTCCTTCCGCCGCGTGCTGCGCGCCTACCTGCGCTTCAGCGAGCGGCGCATCCAGGAACAGGGCCTGGCGCCGGTGCAGTACCTCGCCCTGCTGGCCATCGAGGGCGGTGGTGAACCCCCCACGGTCGGCGGCCTGGCAAACTGGCTGGAGATCGCCCCCCACAGCGCCGCTGAACTGGTCAACCGCCTGGAGGCCGCCGGCCTTGCCCGGCGCAAGCCCGACGCCACCGACGGCCGGCAGGTGCGGGTGGCGCTCACCGCGCGCGGTCGCGCCACGCTCGGCCGGTTGGCGGCGATCCATCACGAGGAACTGCAGACCACCGGCCCGCTGCTGATCCGCGAGTTGAGCCGGCTGACCGCCGCCCCCGCTGACCCCACCCCACCCCCCCCATGGAAAAC
>JAEYYS010000442.1 GCA_023428335.1 Verrucomicrobiota bacterium
GCCCCGTCGCGTCGTCCGGCGTCGGGTTGGGATCGGCAGGCGGCATGCGGGATGACCCTGAGGATAAGCCGTTCCACTGGCGGATACAACCTTTTCTCGGTCCTCAGGCGCGGCGCGCGCCGACCGCCAGCAGCAGCCAGCCGAGCATCAGGCAGAGGCCACCGAAGGGTGTCACCGCCCCCAGCCCGCGCACCTGGGTCAGGGCCAGGACGTAGAGCGAGCCGGAAAACAGCAGGATGCCGGCGAAGATCAGGCGCCAGGCCCAGGTATGGGCCCGGCCGCTGCCGCCGTGCAGGGCCAGTACCGCCAGCAGCAGGGCGTGGGGCAGATGGTACTGCAGGGCCGTCTGCCAATGGTCGAGTTCACCGGCCGCCTTGAGTTGCTCATGGACCGACCCATGGGCGCCGAGGGCGCCGAGCAGGACGGCGGTGAATCCGATCAGGGCGGCGAGGCGGAGGCGGAGCACGTGCATCCTGCACCCAAGGACAGCCCGCCGCGGGTGCAACGCAAAAGTTTGCGTGTCGACGGCTTCCGGTGCAGAAGATCCGGCAACATCCGCCCCGGTGCGGCGTTTGCATTCGCACACCCATGAAAAAGCTTTTCGCTCCCGTCCTCCTGCTTGGCGTCGCCTGCGCCGTTTTCTTCGCCCAGGCGGCTGATACCGTCGTCAAACCGCTGCGTGTGCTCATCGTCGCCGGCGGCTGCTGCCACGATTACGAAACCCAGCAGGCCCTGCTCAAGGACGGCATCGAAAAGCGCCTCAACGCCAAGGTCGACGTCGCCTACAACCCCGACAAGACGACCAAGGCGGTCTTCGAAATCTACAAGGCCAAGGACTGGGCCAAGGACTTCGATGTGGTCATCCACGACGAGTGCTCGGCCGATGTCACCGATCCGGCCTACGTTGGCAACATCCTTGCCGCCCACCGCGCCGGCGTGCCGGCGGTGAACCTGCACTGCGCCATGCACAGCTACCGCTGGGGCAACTTCCGCGAGCCGGTGCAGAAGGGCGCCGACAACGCCGGCTGGTTCGAGTTCATCGGCCTGCAGTCGACCGGCCACGGCCCGCAGGAGCCGATCGACATCACCTTCACTGACAAGACCCACCCGATCACCCGCGGCCTGGGCGACTGGACGACGATCAAGGAGGAACTCTACAACAACGTCCAGATGCTCGGTGCCAAGCCGCTCGCCACCGGCCACCAGATCCAGCCGCCGAAGGGCAAGAAGGGCCAGCCGGCACCCGCCGATGCCAAGGCCGTCGAAGCCGAGGCAGTGGTCGCCTGGACCAACGAATACGGTCCGAACAAGACCCGCGTCTTCAGCACCACCCTCGGCCACAACAACGACACCGTCGCCGACGGCCGCTACCTCGACCTCATCAGTCGCGCCCTGCTCTGGACCACGGGTCGCCTGGGCGATGACGGTTCGCCCGTCGCCGGCGCGATGAAGTGAGGCGGAGGGGGGATTTCAGATCTCAAATTTCAAATCTCAGATTTCAGAGGGCGGCGTCGCCATCCCTGCCCGCCATCTGCGGGCGGCGGAAAACACGGCTTCGGCGTACAGAACAGGGCGATGCTGACGTTGTCCTCGCCCTGATTCCATGCGTCCCCTTCTTCTGCTTCTGTTAGCCCTGCCCGTCGCCCGGGCCGCCGACCCGCTGCCGGGTCATTCCTCCCATGGCGAGGCCTTCAACGAGGGGCCGCGCCAGGCGGCGGTGCTGATCGAGGGCACGGGCGGGGTGGATTTCCCGGTGCAGACGTCCAAGCCGATGGCCCAGCGCTTTTTCGAGCAGGGCATCGGCCAGTTGCACGGTTTCTGGTTCTATGAGGCTGAGCGTTCCTTCCGCCAGGCGGCTGCCCTCGACAAGGACTGTGCCATGGCCTTCTGGGGCATGGCCATGGCCAACGTCAACAACGAGACGCGCGCCAGGCAGTTCACCAGCAAGGCGGTCGCCCTCAAGGACAAGGCCTGCGACAGCGACCGCGCCTGGATCCGGGTACTGGAGAATTTTTACCTGAAGAAAGACGACAAGCGCGACAAGAAGCAGCGCGAGCTCGACTTTATCCGCGATCTCGAGGCAATCGTTCAGGAGCGACCGCAGGATGTGGAGGCCAAGGCCTTTCTGGTCTGGAAGATCTGGCATGCCAAGAAGGAGGCGCCGATTTCGAGTCCGCAGGCAGTCGACGCCCTGCTCGACCAGATCTTTGCGGTCGCCCCCCACCATCCGGCCCACCACTACCGCATTCATCTCTGGGATGATCGCAAGCCCGAGCGCGCACTGAAGTCCGCCGCCCTCTGCGGTCAGGCAGCGCCGGCCATCGCCCACATGTGGCACATGCCCGGCCACACCTACTCGAAGGTGAAGCGCTTCGATGACGCCGTGTGGCAGCAGGAGGCCAGCACCCGTGTCGATCACGCCTACATGCGCCGCGAGTTCGTCCTGCCCGATCAGATCCACAACTACGCCCACAATGAGGAGTGGCTGGTGCGCAACTTCAACGAACTCGGCCGCGCCGCCGATGCCATTGCGCTCGCCCGCAGCCTGATCGCCAACCCGCGCCATCCCAAGTACAACACTCTCGACAAGTCCGGTTCCTCGGCCTCGTACGGCCGTCGCCGCCTGCTGGAAACCCTGGAGAAGTGGCAGCTCTGGTCGGAACTGCGTGCCACTGCCGCCGACTTCCTCGAGCCGGCCACCCAGGCCGAGGTCGAGGTGCCGCGCTTGCGCGCGCTCGGCCTCGCCGCCTTCCAACTCGACGATGCTGCCGGCCTCGATCGGGCCATTGCCGACCTGGAAAAATTCGAGCGTGCCAGCGCCGCCAAGCCCGTGGCGAAGAAAAAGGGCGAGAGCAAGCCGGACGCCAAGCCTGCGGCGAAGGTGGTAGCCGCTCCGGCCCCACCCGCCAAGACCCCGGTCGCCGGGGCAGGGCAGGCGAGCCCGCCCACCGCCGCCAAGTCGGAGCCAGCCAAGCCTGCCGCGAAGCCGGTCGCCGCGCCGGCCAAGGCCGCCCCGCCTGTGGTGGCCGACAAAGCCAAGGTCGCTGAGCCAAAGAAGGCTGAAGCCAAGAAGCCGGAACCGAGCGCTGCGGCCAAGGCCCTCGTCGAACTGCGTGTCCTGCGCGCCGTGCATGGCAAGCAGGAGGATGCCGCCAAGCAGCTCGAGGCCGCCAAGGATCTGCCGAAGGACCTCGCCGCGCGGCTCTGGCTGCGCCTGGGCGACAAGGCCAAGGCGGTGACCGCCGCCAACGGCCTCGGCAGCGACCTCTTCGGTCAGGCGACCAAGGCCGACCTGCTGCAGGCTGCCGGACGCACGGACGAGGCGCGCAAGGCCTTCGACCAGGCGCGCAAGCTCGCCTTTGCCATGGACCGCGATTTGCCTGCGGCCAAGCGTCTCGCCGAACTCGCCGGCAGCTTTGGCGTGAAGGGCGACTGGCGGTTGCCGGCGCCGAAGCGCGATGACTCCGGTGTGCGGCCGCCGCTCGACAGCCTCGGCCCCATCCATTGGTCGCCGCCGCTGGCACCGGATTGGCAGGCTTTGACCCTGGAGGGCAAAGCCTTCTCCAGTCGCGAGCTGGCCGGTCGCAACCACCTGCTCATCTTCTACCTCGGCTCCGCCTGCACGCACTGCATGGAGCAGGTCAACGCCTTCGCCAAGGTCGCTCCCGAGTTCGAGAAGGCCGGCCTGTCGATCACCGCCGTCACCAGCGAGCCGATGTCGCTCGCCGGTCGCCTGGTCGAGCAGATGAGCGACCAAAAAATGCCGCCCTTCCCGGTGCTCTGCGATCCCTCGCGCGAGGCTTTCAAGGCCTTCCGCGCCCACGACGACTTCGAGGAGGAGCCGCTGCATGCGGCGGTGTTGGTCGACGCCAAGGGGCGCCTGCGCTGGCTGGATGTGAGCTGGGAACCCTTCACTGACACGAAGTTCCTGCTCGCCGAAGCGCGCCGCCTGCTGGCCCTCGACGCCGATTGATCTCAGGGCTTCTTCGGGCAGTCGCAACCGCCGCCACAGCCCACGCTGCCGCGTCGGCGACGGCGCAGCGCGCGCACGCCAAAGGCGATCACGGTGACGGTCACCACGGCCAGGGCCGCCCAGGATTGCCAGTCGTCGTTCATGCCTCATTCAAGGGCCGTGCCGGCCTTGTGGCAAGCCCGGTGTCACAAAAGCATCATCTCCGGTCGCAAACGGGCCGTGACCCGTCGCAAAATTCCGGGTTGTCGGGCGTACCTTCTCCGCCATGAGATTCTCTCCTCTGCTGCTTGTCCCCCTTCTCGTCGCCCGCGCCTGGTCCGCCACGCCGGTCACCGAGAAGATCAACGTGCTCGACCTGATGAAAAACGGTCAGGTCGAGTACCACATCAACCCCGACCAGGACTTCGCCGATCCGCCCCAGGAAATCTTCCAGCTCAAGGGCGAGGAACTGCACATCAGTGGCCGTGGCTACGGCTACATGGTCACCAAGGACAGCTACAAGGACTACCACCTTGTCGTCGACTTCAAGTGGGGCCCGAAGACCTGGGGCAAGCGCGCCGACCGCTCGCGCGACAACGGCATCCTCGTCCACTCCTACGGCCCGCACGGCGCCTACGGCAACACCTGGATGGCCAGCATTGAGGCGCAGATCATCGAAGGCGGCATCGGCGACATCCTGGTGCTCTCGCCCAAGCTGCCCGACGGCACCGAACTGGTCACCAGCCTGAGCGCCGAGATCGAGCTCGATCGCGACAAGGAAAAGCGCTGGAAGAAGGGCGCGCCCAGGCAGGTCGTCACCAAGGGCCGCGTCAACTGGGAGAAGCGCCATGAGGACTGGGCCGACAAGCTCAACATCCGCCACCCCGATGATCCGGATTCGCCGGTCGGTGAGTGGAACCGCCTGGAGGTCATCGCCAAGGGCGACACCCTGCAGTACTTCGTCAACGGTCGCCTGGTCAACGAGGCCTTCGACTGCAAGCCGGCCGAGGGTCGCATCTGCATCCAGACCGAAGGCGCCGAAATGATCGTGCGCCGCTACGAACTGCACCCGCTCGGTGGCTTCACCGAAAAGTGGTCGGCCATCCAGGCCAGCGGCGGCAGCGACATCAGCGTCCGCCAGGGCCAGGACAAGCCCCTGACCCCGGAGCAATCCCTCGCCCAGATCCAGCTCGACGGTGCTTATGAAGCCCAACTCGTCGCCGCCGAACCGCTCGTGCTCGACCCGGTCGAGGTCACCTGGGATGCCCAGGGCCGGATGTTCGTGGCGGAAATGCGCGACTACCCGCTCGGCCCGCCCAAGGCGGGCGAGCCCTGGATGTCGCGCATCTCCCAGCTCATCGATGACAACAGCGACGGACGCATGGACCGCAGTGTGGTCTTTGCCGACAACCTCGACAACGTCCAGGGCCTGCTGCCCTACGACGGTGGCCTGATTGCCACCACCCGCACGCAGATCCTCTTCCTCAAGGACAGCGATGGCGACGGCAAGGCCGACATCAACCGGCCGCTCATCAAGGGTTTCAATCCGCGCCACAGTCAGCTTCAGGTCAGTGCCCCCCGTTGGGGCCCTGACCGCTGCGTGCACTTCAACAACGGCCTCGATGCCAAGGAAATCTACCCCGCCGACGCACCCGACAAGGTCGTCGGCGTGCCCGGCGCCAACTTCAAGTGGGACCCCAAGACCGGCGCCATCTCGCCGACCGGTGGCAAGGGCCAGTACGGCGGTGCCTTCGACGACTTCGGTCACCACTTCTACTGCTCGAACCGCAACCCGCTGATGTTCACCGTCATGCCCTGGGAAGCGATGACCCGCAACCCGCACGCCGGCATCACCCAGGTGCATGAGGACATCGCCCCGCCCGGTGCCGACACCCGCGTCTTCCCGCTCAAGATCACCCATACCACGGCAGACGCCCACGCCGGCACCAACACCGCCTGTTCCGGCCTGGGCGTCTACCGTGGTGAGCTGATGCCGGAGCTGCGCAACAACGTCTTCGTGCCCGATCCCACCGGCCAGCTCGTCACCCGCTACAAGGTCGAGCCCAACGGCGCCAGCCTCAAGGCCAGCCGCGTCGGTGAGCGCACCGAGTTTTTCCGCAGCGGCGACGAATGGTGCCGCCCGGTCAACATCACCACCGGCCCGGATGGCGCGATTTACATCTGCGACATTTACCGTCGCTGGATCGATCACGCCCGCTTCTTCCCCGAGGAGTTCGTCAAGGCCAACGACATGCGCCAGGGCGAGCAGCAGGGGCGCATTTGGCGCATCGTGCCCAAGGGCACCAAGACCCTCGCCGCCAAGGTGCCGGGTCGCTACCACGCCATCCCCGAGGCCGGCTGGGGCGAGCGCCCGGCCGAGCACGCCGCCCGCGCCACCTTCCTGAAAGTGTCGACCCTGACCGAGGCGAAGCAACTCGCCGCCGTGCTCACCGAACATGCCGATGATCCCTGGATGGCGAAGATGGTCGCCTCCGCCTCCGGTGGTCAGATGGGTCGCGTGCTCAGCCTCGCCGGCGAGGCCTTTTACAGCCACTACTCCGAAACCCGCGCCGCCACCCTGCGCACCTTTGCCGCCGGCGCCCTCGCCGAGGCCAAGACCGACGACATCGCCGCCCTGTTGACTCTGCTCGACAAGCAGCCCGGCCAGTTGCTCTGGTGGAAACCCGCCCTGCTGCAGGGGCTTGCCAAGCTGCCCAAGGGTCACGACCAGGCCGCCAAGGAAATCGCCGCCCTGCAGGCCGGCATCGACGCCGTGGTCGCCAACGCCAGCGCCCCGCTCGAGCAGCGCCTCGCCGTGCTGCCCCTGCTCGCCCAGCGCAAGTGGGAGGCCGTGCAGCCCGTGCTGAAGTCGCTCTTCACCACCGCCCAGCCCGTTGAACTCACCAGCGCCGCGCTCGCCGTGCTCAAGCGTTACCCGGCCACCACCACCGCCCCGCTCATCTATGAACTGCTGCCCCAGGCCGGTCCGGCACTGAAGCGCGACCTCGTGCCCGTGCTCACCGCCAATGCCACCACCGCGCTGGCGCTATTCAAGCGCATGGAGCAGGGCGAGTTCCCGACCGCCTGGGTCGATGTCGAAACCCGCTGGCGCTACCAGCGCGGCACGAGCGAGATGGCCGAGCTGGCGAAGAAGCTGTTCGGTCAGGCCAGCGGCAACCGCGCGGGCGTGGTCAGCGAGTACCTCGCCGCCACCACCCGCAAGGGCGACCCCGAAAAGGGCCGCCAGGTCTTCGCCATGGTCTGCGTCACCTGCCACAAACACGGCGAACTCGGCGTCGACGTCGGTCCGCCGCTGTCCGATGTGAAGGCCAAGCCGCCGGAGGCCCTGCTCTCCGACATCCTCGATCCCAACCGCATGTTCGAGGCGCGCTGGAGCGCCTACCAGATCGACACCCAGGACGGCCGCACCCTCAGTGGTCTGATCCAGAGCGAAACCGCCGATCACGTCGTCCTGGTCATGATGGGCGGCGCCAGCGAGACCCTGCCGCGCAGCGCCATCAAGGCGATGAAATCCCTCGACCGCACCCTCATGCCCGACGGCCTCGAAGCCGCCATCAACCAGGAACAGATGGCCGACCTGCTCGCCTTCCTCGGCGGCAAGTGAGGGCAGGGGGCAAGTTGGAAGTTTCAGGTCCGGGGGAGTGAGTCTCACGCCAAGGCGCAAAGGCGCAAAGGCGCCAAGGTCTTACCGAGCCTTTGCGTCTTGATGCTGGCTGGCCCTCGGCTGGGCGGTCTCGGTCGGGCGGTCAGTGGGTCGGAGGCAGAAGGGCCAGGGGGAGGGTGCCGCTGCGCCAATGCCGTGGTTCCCTCTGTGGGCGGGGGCAGTGACCCCGTGTTCCCGGCGCAGTCGCCTCAACGCCAGCCTGAGTTGAACCGCTGATGGGACGCTGATGCTAAGAGAAAGAAAAACAGAGCCAAAAGCAGAGGGCGGAGAGGAGTCCCACAAGCCCATCAGGCTTGCGGCATGCAGCCCTGGGATGCCAAGCGCCGCGGTTCTTGGAGCGCGAGTGTGTCGAAGACTCCTCGCTCTGGAGTGGTGGCCACACGCTGGACTCAGAGCGAGCAAGCTGCGCCATGCTCGCGCTCCGGTCTGAGGGTCACCTTGCCCTGACGGGACCCCGCCGGGGTCCACGGTGGCCAATGTCCCGGGGTTGGTGCAGGCCCCAGGCGAGGTCGCGACGCGCCCACGCCGGGGCTGCATGACGGAACCGCGGGGCGGTTCGAGGTCGGTTGGCCGTGCGATCGGAAACACGCTCCCCCCGGGCCTCAGATCCTCCTCTCGGTCTGAAACCCGATAATCAGGCCTCCGCTTTTTCTTGACGGGAATTCCCGCATGAAAGATCCTCTTTTTCATGCAGGAATTTCAGGGACGAAGTCTGCCCATCCGGGCGACCTTTGACCGTACAAAGCCTCTGTGTGTCCGAACAGTTCGGACACAAGGCGGCTGAATGATACTGTCTCCAAGAAATGAATACAGGCGAGTTTTGGCACATTATCGATAAGGTTCACGTTGAATCTGGTGGCGACATGGATCAGAAGTGTGCTCTGCTTAAGCAGAGTCTTCTAGATCTCGACGACCAACAGCTAAGGGATTTTATCAACCACTTCGATTCTGCGGATGCCGCAGGATATACATGGCAGCTTTGGGGTGCTGCATACGTGATGCATGGCGGATGCTCCGACGATGCCTTTGACGACTTCCGAGCCACACTCATCTCCCACGGTCGAGAGGTTTATGAGCGAGCACTCACAGATCCCGAATCGCTTGCCGACCTGACGTATGAGGACGAGGAAGCGATTTGCTACGAGGGATTTCAGTATGTCCCCCACGAAGCCGCGAAGGAGAAGCTCGGCGACCTTCCCCAGCGAACAGTTGCTCGTCCAAAAGATCCGGCAGGGCAGGAATGGGAAGAGGATAGTGTCGAGCAGCTATACCCTAGGCTTGCAGCTAAGTATTCTGGAGCCCCGTTTCCGCGCAGTAAATCCATTCCGAAGAAGCCGTGGTGGCGATTTTGGTAGCACCATATCAAACAGATGGAGAACAAACCGTGAGTGGCAACCGGCGATAACGCCGCTAGTTGAATCGGAGCTAGTCCTCGTCGGTGCCACCACTCATCGTCGCAACCCACCGTGTGGCGCTTCGCCTCCAGTGGCCCAGCCCAGCCCGCAGCCATCAAGTCTCGATGAACAGACCATGAAAACAGCAGCACGGATTCTGGCGGCCACTCTCTGCAGCCTTGTCGTCGGTTGCGATTCGCGCCACGGGGCTGATCCCGATCCCTGGCGCAGTCAGGTGGCCAAGGTGACCCTTGGCATGCCGCGGGGGGGAGTGGAGCAATTGTTGCCACCCCACCCCTCAATCACCCCTTCTTCCACTGCAGGTTGAGCCGACGGCCCTGCTGGGCGCAGTCGAGCAGGTAGAGCTTGATGAGGTTCTGGTAGGGGATGCCGGTTTCGCCCGACAAGGACTTGAAGTGGTCGATGATTTCGGGTTGGAGCCTCAGGGTCACCGGCTTTTTCAACCGCTTCGCGTACGGATTGCGTCGGCCTTGGCTGAAGTCGTAGGCTTTTCTCATGAGGGGGAGAAGCAGGTGAAGCGGACACCCACAGCCTCTTCATCCTGGCGGCGTTGGCAAGTCGTTTGAGTCCCCCACCCACCCGATCCCAACTGGACAGCCGGCGGTGCCCGGGCCAAGGTCGCGGCTGCCCCCAGCCTGTCTCTGGATGGAACTTTTTCGCGAACAACTGCTCCTGCTCATTTCGGTGCCGATCATCCTCGGGGCGATCCTGCTGGAGGTGGCGGTTACGCACTTCCGCGGCCTGCGCGCCTACACTTGGCGCGAGACGCTGACGAACGTCTATTTCGCCGGCCTGAACGGCGGGCTCGACCTGCTGCTGCGCGGCATCGTCGTGCTGCCGGTGCTGGCGCTGTGCTGGCAGGCGCGCGTCGTCGAATGGGAGCGCGGCTGGCCCTACTGGCTGTCGCTTTTCCTGCTCCAGGACTTCGCCTACTACGTGCTGCACTACGTCGATCACCACTGCCGGTTGTTCTGGGCGGTGCATGTCACCCATCATTCCTCGCCCGAGTTCAACCTGAGCACCGGCTTCCGCTCGTCGGTTTTTCAGCCGGTCTACCGCACCGCCTACTTCGCGCCGATCGCCCTGCTCGGTTATGAGCCGCTCGACATCCTGTTCATGTATGCGGCCACGCAGATCTACGGCAGCCTGATCCACACGGAGCGGGTGGGCCGGCTTGGCTGGCTGGAGCACGTGCTGGTCACGCCCAGCCATCACCGTGTCCACCACGCCTCGAACGGGCCCTACCTCGACAAGAACATGGGCATGTGCCTGATCCTCTGGGACAAGCTGTTCGGCACCTTCCAGGCCGAGCTGCCGGAGGAGAAGCCGCGCTACGGGCTGACCAAGCAGGTGGCCGAGCGCGGTCCGCTCAACATCGTTTTCCACGAGTGGCGCGACCTCTGGCGCGACTTCCGCAGCAGCGAACTGCCCTGGCCGCGCCGGCTCGGGCATCTGCTGCGCGGGCCGGGCTGGAAACCCTGATCAGAGGCCGGCGAGGTGGTCGAGGCAGAGGTTCGACCAGGTCTCGAGTTCGTCGCGCGCGGCGGTCAGTTCCTCGAGGCTGAAAAACTGCAGGTCCTGGATGGCGTCCTCGTTCGAGGACACCTCTGCGCTGTCGAGTTCAAACAGGTGAACGACGCCGAGGTGGACGCTGCCGACCTCGCTGCTGTCGTCGTTGATGAGGCCGACCACGCGCTGGCGGTGGCCGCCGCCGAGCACGAGTTCCTCGGCGAGTTCGCGTTCCAGGCTGTTGAAGTACATCGTCTCGCCCATGCCGTCGTGGCCTTGGTCGACCGGGTTGATGTGGCCGCCGATGCCGAGGCTACGACGGGCGACAAGACGCTTTTCGCCCGAGCTGCCGCCGCGGCGGTAGCAAAGGTAGCGGCCCTCGTGACGGAAGATGGAATAGGGGATGAGCTGCTTGTGGGTCGGGTCCTGCTCGGCGGCGGGGCGCTCCATGAAAAAGTTGGCGCCCGGGGCCAGCATGGCGTGCAGGTAGCGTTCGGCGTCGGGCTGGAAACCCTGGAAGCTGCCGAGTTCGTCGAAGAGGGTGCGGGGGATGACAAGAACGTGTTCCATGAAGTCGTCAGCTTGGCGGGGGCGGCCGGACGGTCAACGCGGAGCTGCAAGTTTCGGTGGACAACCCCGCCGGTCCGCCGTTTGCGTCCGGCCATGTCCGCCGCCTCGCTCCTTCTGCGCGTCCATCCCGCCGATGACCTCATTGTCGCTTTGCAAGACCTTCCCGCCGGCGCCGAGGTGTCGCTCGGCAGCCAGCGCTGGTGCCTGCGCGAGCCGATCCCGGCCAAGCACAAGTTTGCCGGGCGCGACCTCGCTGCCGGTGAGTTGGTGGTGATGTATGGTGTCGTGGTGGGACGCACCCGCGGCGCGGTGCCGGCCGGGGCCCGCCTGACCACGGAAAACCTCGCCCACGCCGCGGCCGACTTCGGCGGCAAGCAGCGTGACTTCGTCTGGCAGGCGCCCGACGTCTCGGCCTGGCGCGATCGCTCCTTCCGCGGCTTCAAGCGTTCCTCGGGCGTGCCGGGCACGGCCAACCACTGGATTGTCGTGCCGCTGGTCTTCTGCGAGAACCGCAACCTGGCGGTGATGCGCGAGGCCCTGACGCGTGCGCTCGGCTACGGCCGCGGTTCGTCCTACGAACGTTTTGCCGCCCGCCTGGCGGAGCTGCACCGCCGCGGTGCCACGCCGGCCGACCTCGAGGCCGCGCTGCTGGAGGAGGAGGCGGACGCGCCGGCGCCGCTGTTCCCCAACCTCGATGGCGTCAAGTTCCTCGAGCACGGCCTCGGCTGTGGCGGCACGCGCCAGGATGCCGAGGCGCTCTGCCGCCTGCTCGCCGGCTACATCGCCCATCCGAACGTCGCCGGGGCGACCGTGCTCAGCCTCGGCTGCCAGCATGCCCAGGTCAGCCTGCTGGAAAAGGCGCTCGCCGAGCTGCACCCGAGCTTCGACCGGCCGCTGCAGATCTTTGAGCAGCAGAAGAGCGCCTCGGAAAAGGACATGCTGGGTCGCGCCATTCGCGCGGTTTTCGCCGGCGCCGCCCGCGCCGCCGAACAGGAGCGCGAGCCCTGTCCGATCGACGGCCTCGTGCTCGGTGTCGAGTGCGGCGGGTCCGACGGTTTTTCCGGGCTCTCGGCGAATCCGGTCATCGGTCGCGCCGCCGACCTGCTCGCCGCCAGCGGGGGCACGCCGGTGCTCTCGGAGTTTCCTGAACTCTGCGGCGTTGAGCAGGACCTCTGCGACCGCTGTGAAACGCCGGAGCTGGCGAACAAGTTCACCGGCCTCATGCGGGCCTATGAAAAGGCCGCGCAAGCCTGCGGCTCCGGCTTCGAAGCCAATCCTTCGCCGGGCAACATCCGCGACGGCCTCATCACCGACGCGATGAAATCGGCAGGTGCCGCCAAGAAGGGCGGTAGTTCACCGGTGATCGACGTGCTCGACTACGGCGAACCGGTGCGTCGCCACGGCGGATTGAACCTCTGCTGCACGCCCGGCAACGATGTCGAATCGACCACCGCCCTCGCCGCCGCCGGTTGCAACCTGATCGTCTTCTCCACCGGCCTCGGCACGCCGACCGGCAATCCGGTCTGCCCGACCCTGAAGGTGGCGACCAACACCGGGCTCATGCGGCGGATGTCGGACATCCTCGATTTCGATGCCGGCCCGGTGCTGACCGGTGAGGCGACGATTGACGGGGCGGGGGAGCAACTGCTGGAACTCTGCCTGGCCACCGCCAGCGGGGAGTACCGACCGAAGGCGGTCGCCCTCGGACAGGACGATTTCCTGCCGTGGAAACGCGGCGTTTCGTTGTAAGCGGCGGCAATGAGATAAAGTGTTCTTTGGAACACCTAACAAAAAATGTTTCGGAAATCTAAATATTTTGTTGGGATTATGCGTTATCTTCCGAGCAGCCCATCCCACCACCATGCCGCGCTCCCAAACCGTTCTGTATCTGTCGGTTCCCAGTCGCCGACGCACCGCCCCCCGCCAGGTCTCGCTCTGCGACCGGGCCATTCTGCTGGCCGTTTTTGTTTTTCTGGTTGTCGGCGCCTTTGCGTTGATTGACCGCGCCTCCGCCCGCCAGCAGGCACCGGACACGGTCGCTGCGAAAACGGCTCAGGCGGGGTATTGAGCGAGGGGGATCCATGGAAGCCGTCGCGGGCGGCAGGGAGGGGAGTCCCTGTTGGGGGCGAGAGATGCTGTTCTGGCAGAAGGTGGCTGCCAGCTTGTTGAGCCATCCGGTCGATCAGAATCGACGAGGCTCGCGGTGAAGGTTCCGAGCGCTTCCCGCTGGCGGTTTGGGTTGGCAAGAGCTTGCGCTGAGCTTTTCAAGCAGTGCGCGTTTGCCGTTCATGGAAGCGAATTTTCCGCGTTCATGGCTTTGGCAATCTGGTACCCAGGGAGGGGCTCGAACCCACAACCAATTGATTAAGAGTCAACTGCTCTACCATTGAGCTACCTGGGCAAACAGACTGTCTAGCACGTGGTACGCGGGGAGGGGGTCGAACCCTCGACCAATTGGTTAAAAGCCAACTGCTCTACCACTGAGCTACCCGCGCAGACGGGCCAATTAGCTAACCCGAAAGCGAGGGTGTGCAAGTTTGAATTTGTGTCGGCAGCGACTTTTTGCAGCGGCACGCGAACGAGCCCTCGGAGCGGCGGCGTCGCACTCGCCCCAGTGTGGGCAGCGCACGGCTTCCTCTGAAATCGGATCACTCCGAGCCGGCTTGCATCAGGACGGGTGGCGTCTAGATTGATGAAATGAACCCTTGGACCCCGCCGCAAAGCGTGAACCTGGCCGATCTCGGCTTCATGGACGCGCGCAGCAAGCTCATTGATCTGGCTGCCTTCCTCGACCGCGTCCAGCGGGCAGGGCAGGAGGGCGATTTTCGCGTCCAGGCCCTGAAGCGCGCGATCGGCCTGCTCTCGCTCGATCAACCGAGCCGGGCCCGCGAGGTCCTGCTCAGCTTCAGTGATCCCAGCACCGAGCCGGTGGCCAAGGCCGCCATGCAGGGTGCCATCGGTGCCTGCCCACCCTAACGCTTTTCTCGTCGCCCCCATGAATTACATCGAGCCCCACGGCCACATGGTCAGCCGGACCACGGACGATTACGAGCGCATGGCCCTCGCCGGCTGTCAGGCGATCTGTGAACCGGCTTTCTGGGCCGGTTTCGACCGCGCCTCCGCCCAGGGTTTTTACGACTACTTCCGCCAGATCACTGAATACGAACCCAAGCGCGCGGCCCGCTTTGGCATCGCCCACTACTGCTGGCTCTGCATCAACCCGAAGGAGTCCGAGGACATGCAGTTGGCCGAGGAGGTCATCGGCCTGATCCCGGAATTCCTCGGTCGGCCGGGTGTGCTCGGCATTGGCGAGATCGGCCTCAACAAAAACAGTCGCAACGAGCTGCGCATCTTTGAGCGCCACCTGCAGGTGGCGCAGGATCACGATCAACTCGTGCTCATCCACACGCCCCATTTGGAGGACAAGCTCAAGGGCACGAAACTGATCCTCGACGCCCTGAAAAACTTCTCCGGCATTCAGGCCGAGCGTGTCATCATCGACCATGTCGAGGAACACACGATCGACCTCGTGCTCGATCAGGGTTTCTGGGCCGGCATCACCCTCTATCCGGAAAGCAAGTGCACGCCGCCGCGCGCCATCGACATGCTCGAACAGCGGCGCGCCGAGCGGATCTGGATGAACAGTGCCTGCGATTGGGGCATCAGCGATCCGCTCGCCGTGCCGCGCACGATGCAGGAGATGCGCCGGCGCGGCTGGTCGCCGGAGATGGTCCAACGCGTGGTCTGGGACAACCCGGCCGCCTTCATGGCGCAGTCGGGCAAGTTCGCCCTCGCCTGAGCCGGCGAACTTTCCCGGTGACAAAGCCGCGGCGCATCTGGTAAGGCTTGGCCGCCATGACCCGCACGCTCTCCCTTCGCGACTTCTCCATCGGCCTGGCGCTGCTGGCGGTGGTGGCGTTTTTTGCGGTGGCGGAACCGACCTTCCTCGCCTCGCGCAACCTGACCCTGCTGCTCACCGAGCTGTCGATCACGGCAACCCTGGCCATGGGCATGCTGCTGGTCAT
>JAEYYS010000463.1 GCA_023428335.1 Verrucomicrobiota bacterium
GTCTGCGCCCGCTTCGGCGGCGGTGGCCACCGCATGGCCGCCGGTGCCCGCCTGCCGGGACCGCTGCCGGCCGCCTCTGAAACCTTTTTGACCGCACTTGAACATGAAGTCCGAAGACTCTCTTAACGGCGTACTGCTCGTCGACAAGGGCCCCGACATGACCAGCCACGACGTGGTGGCGGTCGCCCGCCGCTGCCTGCGCACGAAAAAAATCGGCCACTGCGGCACGCTTGACCCGATGGCGACCGGCATGCTCATCCTAGTCATCGGCACCGGCACCAAGCTGCAGGACCTGCTGATGAGCGAGGACAAGGAATACACCGGCAGCCTGCGCCTCGGCGTCACCACCAGCACCCAGGATCGCGAGGGCGAGGTGGTCGAGGAGAAGCCCGTGCCGGCCTTGGGCGACGACGACATCCGCGCCGCCTTCGATGCCTTCCGCGGCGATTTTTACCAGACCCCGCCCATGGTCAGCGCGGTCAAGATCGACGGGGTGCCGCTGTACAAGCTCGCCCGCCAGGGCAAGGAGGTCGAGCGCAAGCCGCGCTTCGTGCGTGTCTACGACGCCCAGATCCAGCGCATCGAGCTGCCCGACGTGGATTTCCGGGTCGTCTGCAGCAAGGGTTTTTATGTGCGCACCTATGCCCATGACATCGGCCAAAAGCTCGGTTGTGGTGCCCACCTCACCGACCTGCGGCGCACACGCAGTGGCCACTTCAAGTTTGAACCCGGCAACCACACCACCTTTGACGCCCTCAAGCAGGGGCGGCGCGAGGAGGTGCTGGCGGCCATGATGAGCCTGTACGACGTCTCCAAGCTGCGCGGCGCCTGAGGCCGCGGGGCGCGCGGCGAGGAAAACTTTTCATTGGCCTTCCGCGCGGCGTATCGTTCTGTGCCGCTTCCCCCAGCCGCCATGTCCGACCCCAAGCCCCGTTTCAACCCGCTCGCCATCTGGATCCCCGTCGTCATGATGGCCCTTGGCGTGGTCATCTACTACAACTACCTTGTCTTCCTTCAGGAGAAGCAGCGCAGCGAGGACAAGGACCGTCCCGCCTACCTCGGTCGCCTCGAACGCGACATGGAACTGACCGAACGCGACGGCCGCAAGGTCCACCTTGAGGAGCTGCGCGGCAGGATCCTGATTGCCTCCTGGGTGTACACCCGATGCCCGCGCGGTTGCGCCGGCGTCATCGCCAAGCTCAAGCAGTTGCAGGAGCAGTACAAGGGTAATTCCAACATCCACTTCCTCTCCTTCACCCTCGATCCCGAGGACACCCCGGAGATGATGCAGAACTTTGCCCGCGGCATCGGCATTGCCGACGATGCCAACTGGTGGTTCGTCAATGGCAACCGCGACGAGGTGCGGCGGTACATGACCCAGTACTTCAAATTCCGCCCGGTGCAGGATCTGCCCGAGGCCGACCGGCTGTCGCCCGACGACAAGTATGTGCATGACCTGCGCGTGGCGCTGGTCGATGCCACGGGCCATCTGCGCGGCTCGCTCTACGACCTGATGAACGCCGATCCCGAGTTCCAGAAGTACTGGGACGCGCAGATTCGCAAGGACCTCGATTTCCTGCTCAAGGAGACCGCCGCCACCCAGCCATGACCGTTTACGACCTGCCCAAGCTGTACACCCTGTTCAACGCCTGCGCCCTGGTGCACCTCGTGCTCGGGCTGGTGATGATCAAGATCGGCCAGCGCAAGGCCCACATTGCCAGCATGGCCGTGGCCCTGCTGTTTTCGGCCGCCTTCCTCGGCTGCTACCTGGTCTACCACTACCAGGCCGGCCATGTCCGTTTCGCCGGCAGTGGCACGGTGCGCACGGTGTACTTCCTGCTGCTGTTCAGCCATATTCCGCTGGCAGTGGTGAACCTGCCGATGATTTTCATGACGGTCATCCCGGCGCTGCGCCAGCGCTTCGACCGCCACAAGCGCCTCGCCAAGTGGACGGTGCCGATCTGGATCTATGTGTCGGTCACCGGCATCCTCGTCTACCTGATGTGCTACGTCTGGTACGGGCCGCCCATTCGCGGCTAACACCCGGGGTTCAGGGCACCGGCGGTTCCGGTCGCTTCTCCAACTCGCGCACGCGCGCCGCCAGGCTTGGAAGGCGGTTGATGCTGGCCAGGCGACGGCGCTCGTCCATGACCGGCATGGCCGGGAAACCCATGTAGGTGGCCGGGCCGGGCGGCAGGTCCTTGGTGACGCCACTGCGCGCGCCCAGGGTGACCTGTGCGCCGATGTTGACGTGGCCGGCCACCCCGCACTGGGCGGCGATGACGACGTAATCGCCGATGACCGCGCTGCCGGCGATGGCCGTGCAGGCGACAATGATGCAATGGCGGCCGATGACGACGTTGTGACCGATCTGGACGAGGTTGTCGATCTTCGTGCCCGCGCCGATCCAGGTGCGGCCGAAGCGGGCGCGGTCGATCATCGTGCCGGCGCCGACCTCGACATCGTTGTCGATCTGGACGATGCCAGCCTGGCGCACCTTGCGGTGGCGGCCCTGGTCGAACTCGTAGCCGAAGCCGTCGGCACCGACCACGACGCCGGAGTGCAGAATGACGCGCTCGCCGAGTTCGCAGGCCTCGTGCACGGTGACGTTGGCGAAGAGTTTGCTGTCGCGGCCGATGACGACGTCGCGGCCGACGTAGCAGCCGGCACCGACCTCAACGCCTTCCGCCAGTTCAACTCCGGCCTCGACGACCGCATTGGCGCCGATGGCGACCTTGGCCGGATCGCACTTGACGCTGGGGTGCACGACCGCACTCGGATGGATGCCGGCCTCGAAGGGGGCGGGATGGAAGCCGTAGGTGTCGACCACCTTTTCGAAGGCACGCGAGGGGTCGTCGACGGCGATGGCAGCAACGCCGTCCGGCGGCAGTGTGCCGTCGCGCGGCACGAGCACGGCGGAGGCGCGGGTCTTGTCCAGGCGCTCGCGGTAGCGGCTGTCGTAGAAGAAGCTGAGATCCCCTGGTTGGGCCTCCTTGAGCGAGGCGAAGCCGGTCACGGCGAATGCAGGGTCACCGGCGAGCAGGGAGCCTTCCAGGAGTTGGGCGAGTTCGGCGAGGGTGATGAGCATGGGCGCCGGGTACTGTCACAGGGTTGGGCGAATGCAATGCTGAATTGCGCACGAGTCTCAATTGGCTCAAAGCTCGATGGCCTCGCATTGCTCGCGCCAGCCCGGGAAGTTCCAGGTGTTGGGGAAGCCGGCGCACTGGACGGGTTTGACCGGTTGGATGCGGCAGGTGTTGACGCCGTCGAGGAAGAGGCAGCTGCCGTCGGGTTTGTCGATGATCGACAGGCCGGTGCGGTTGGCGTTGAGGCGGGTGCAGTCCTCAATGAAGGTCTGCTCGGGCATGCCCAGAAAGGCGGCGATCGCGGTGGCTTCGGCGGCGGTGATGTTGACGTCGCCGGGCCAGCGGCAGCAGTTGCCGCAGCGCACGCACTGGTAGCGCGGCGCGGCGGTGTCAAGCGGGGAGGTGGAATTCATGCAAACTTTCGGAGTCGCGCACGGCGCGCGGCGTGCTCTTATGTCGCGGCATGTTCCGCCTCTTGCAACGCATGGATGACAACAGCCCGCGCCACGCGGCGGGGGGCGCGCCGCTGTCGCGGCTGCCGGTGACCGTGCTGGCGGACGCCCATGAGGACGCGCTGGAGGCACTGGCTGGATGGGCGCGCGGTCTCGACTGGCTGCAGCCCTTGTTCGCCGGCCACCGGCACCGGCTCGACGCCCTGCATTTTGCTTTTGTCCCACCAACCGGAGCCGGGCTCTACCCGCGCGCGGGTGCGGCTCGCGCCGCGTTGGAGGCGCAGTGGCGCGAGTTCACCCTGGTTGATGTGCCCGGGCGTCTGGCGCCGCGTTTCGGGGTCGTCTGGAAGGCCGTCGCCGAGGGCGCGGACGCTCTGGCGAAGGCCGATGCAGCGCTTGACTTCACCGGCGAGCAGGCGGCGCGCAGCCTTGCGGCCGGTCGCCTGCTGCTCGAACGCCTGCAGGGTGCACGTCACCTCGGCCGGCTCGGGCGCTACCGCGCCGCCTGGCAGGCGGGCCATGCCCCCGGACACTTTTTGGCGGCCTGGGCGGCGGTGGCCGACTGCTTTCAGATTGGCCTGGCCGCGGCGGCGGCGGAATACCTGCGGCTCGAATGGCAGCTGGCCGTGGCGCGACTGCCGCTTGGCGAGTCGTTGCCGGTTGAGCTGGCAGGACCGGTGGTGAGTTTTCTGCAGGCCGCCGGCGTGCCCGTGCTGGCCGGGGTCACTGCACCACCTTCATCCAGCGCAGGCGAAAGCCGCGGTGTTCTTCCATGAGCTGGGCGGCCACGGTCGCCGACAGGCTGTGCAGGCCGACGACGCGGGCGAACACGGCGATGCGCTCCTGACGGCTGTAGAAGTCGGCGCTGTCCGTGGTCAGCGCAGCAAAGGCTTGGGCGGACTCCAGCAGGGTTTCCGGGGCCAGGCTTTCCAGCGGCAGCGGCACGACACCGCGTTCCAGGCTGACCGTCACCTGATCGAGACTGGCGGCGGTGATGCGCCCCTCCAGCGAGCCGCCCTCCGTGCGCTGCAGGCGGCCCTGCCAGCCCTGGGCGGCGATGTCGGCAAACCATTGCTCCAGGAAGGCCTGCGCCTGCTCGTAGAGGTAGAGCTTGCCCTCGAGCGCCGCCTGCACTTCCGGTGATTGAAAGCGGATGTCGCGCAGCAGGGCGACCACGCGTGCGTAGTCGTAGCCCTGGGCGAGCGAGGGCAGGGCGGCGGTCAACTCGGCGAGCTGGGCCAGTTCCTTGCCGCGCAGCTCGGCGGCGGCGACCATCTCTTGACGCTGTTCGTCCATGCGCAGGCGCGTCATGTCGCGGCGCAGCAGCTTCTCGCGCTCCTCCAGCAGCGCCGTCCAGCGGCCCTTGGTGCGCAGTTTGCCGCGCAGGCTGCGCAATGCCTCAAGGGCCGTCTTGCAGGCGTCGGCCGTGAGCGGTGCGGGTCCGTCATCAAGGGCGGCGAGCAGGGCGATGTCCGCCTCGTAGTCCGGCAGCAGGCCGGCGTAGGGCGGCACCCACTCGGGCAGGATGGCGGTTTTGTCACGCAGGTCCGCGGCCGCCTGTTCCAGCCAGCCGGCGCCGAGGCGCGGATCGCCCAGATGCCACTCGGCCAGACCCTGCAGCAGGCGGCCGAGAACCCCCTCCGGCGTGCCGCTGTGGCGGGTGGTTTCCGCGGGCTTGCCGAGACCGAGGTCCTTGCCCATGACCGCACCCAGCTCGCGGAAGAAGCTGGCAAGCTCCGGGCTGACCAGGCTGCTGCCTTCGCCGGAGTCGGCTGCCAGCGCGGCCAGCACCCGCGTTGCTTCCGTCCTGCGGCCGAGCACGAGGTGACAGAGTGCGGCATTGTAGCGCGCCCAGTTCAGCGTCGGCTGACGGGCTTCGCCCGAGGCGATGATCTGTTCGAACTGATGGCCGGCCTCGGCGAAGCGGCCGCCGCGCAGCATGAGCTCGCGCGCTTGCAGGAAGCGCTCGGCCAGGGTCTTGCGACCGGCCTGCAGCGACACGCCCTCCTCGGTCAGGCTGCGCTGGGTGGTTTCGTCGGTGTCGGTGATCGCCACCGCGGTGCGCTCGCCGGTGCTGCGCGCCAGCCAGCCGATGAGGAAGGTGAGCGCCAGCACGGCCGCACCGAAGGCCAGCCAGCGCGCGCGGCGGGTGGCGAGACGGAAGCGGTACACCGGCTGGCCGACGAGTCCCTCGGCCAGGCGCAGTTCCTCGACGGTTTCGTCGTAGTTGGCGCAGCGCTCCTGGGGGCGGAAGGCGAGCATGCGATTGACCACATGCACGGTGCGCGGGGCGAAGCGCAGGCCGCTGTCCTCCAGGCCGACGCGACGGCACTTCACCCGCCGCAGCTCCTGGATGTCGTTGGTCTCCACCTTGTGCGGTGGCCGGCCGGTCAGGGCATGGTACAGGCTGGCACCGAGGCTGAAGATGTCACTGCGGTAGTCCTCGCGGTTGTCGAGCACCTTCTCCGGCGCCACGTAGTAGGGCGTCGCCCAGATCTCACCACTGGCGTCCGGCCCGCGATCGGCAAACAGCGCCAGACCGAAGTCCACCACCTTTGCCGTGCCGGTTTCGGTGAACAGGATGTTGGCCGGCTTGACGTCGCGGTGGATCAGGCCCTGCTGCTGCGCCGCGCGCAGGCCTTCGGCCACCTCGCGACCAATGCGCAGGGATTCGGTCTCCTTGATGGCGCCCTCGCGGCGGATGCGCTGCTCCAGGCTGCCGCCGGTGACCAGCTCCATGGCGATGTAAAAGTAACCCTGATCGTAGCCCACCGAGTACAGCTTGATGACGTTCGGATGGGTGACGTTGGCGGTGATCAGCGCCTCCTGGCGGAACTGCTCGACACGCACGGCGTCGCGCCCGTACTGCGGATTGAGGATCTTCAGCGCCACGCGCCGGCCCAGGGTCTCGTCCTCGGCCTCGAACACCCGGCTCATGCCGCCCTCCCCGATCTGGCGATGGATCAGGAAATGATCGAACTTGCGCCGCACCCGCACCATCTGACCGCAGAACGGACATTTCAGCTTGGTGAATGGCTCCAGCGCCGTCACGTCGATCTGATTTTGGCAGACGGGACAGGTGCTGAGGTAGGTTTGCTCGGGAACGGGAATCAAGGCGGGTCAGACAGGTCTTAACCGCATCGCATTCAAAATGCCAGAAATTACAGATTGCTTAATTTGTTCGAATGCCGACTTTATGAGGTGGAGTGGAGGATTGAAACCGGCGACAGCGGCCAGCGTCTCGACAAGCATCTTGCCCTGCGGCTGACCGATCTGTCGCGCTCGCGACTGCAGGATTTGATCCGCGACGGCCACATCACCCTCAACGGCCGGCCGACCAAGGCAAGCACGGCGTTGAAGGTCGGCGATGCGATCGCTGTGGTCATCCCCGAGGCGGCCCCGGTGCAGGTGGTCGCCCAGGACATTCCCTTTGAAGTGCTGTTCGAGGACGCCGACATCCTGGTGCTCGACAAGCCGCCGGGCTTGGTCGTGCACCCGGCGGCGGGCAATCCCGATGGCACCCTGGTCAATGCCCTGCTGCATCACTGCGATGACCTCAGCGGCATCGGTGGGGAACTGCGGCCAGGCATCGTCCACCGCCTCGACAAGGACACCAGCGGCTGCATGGTCGTGGCCAAGAACGACCTCGCCCACCGTCGCCTGACCGAGGCCTTCAGCGAGCGACGCCTGAGCAAGATCTACCTCGCGGCCATCAACGGCCTGCCGCGCGAGCGCGTCGGCCGCTTGGAGAACCGCATCGGCCGTCATCCGGTCGACCGCAAGCGCATGGCCGTGCTCTATGATGGCGCCGGCAAGGAGGCGGTCACCGAATGGGAACAGGTCGGCGAACACCAGGGTTGCGCCCTGATCCGCTGCCGCCTGCTCACCGGTCGCACCCACCAGATCCGCGTGCACATGAAGGAGGGGCTGGGACATCCGATCCTCGGCGACCCCATCTACGGCCATGTCTCGCGCCAGAAGGTGGCAGTGCCGCGGCTCATGCTGCACGCCTGGAAACTCGCGTTCAACCATCCGATCCACGATCAGCCGCTGCAGTTCGAAGCGCGCATCCCGGTGGAGTTCGCCCCCTGGCTGCCGGAGCAACTTGCTTGACCGAAGCGCCCCCGCGCCGACGTATCTCACGGTCGCCGCACACGCGGCAACTTCCATCCCTCCAAACCATCATGAGCTCCATCGTTCCCCTCATCTCCTCCGGCGTCGCCGGTCCTCTTGGCGTGCTGCATCTCCCCCGCCTCTGGCAGAAGGCCTCGCTGGCCGCCGCCGGCAAGCTGCACCCCGACTACCCCGGCTGCGGCAAGGGTTATGACGGCATGACGCTCGCCGCCCTCGGCATTGCTGAAGCCGACTTCCTCACCTTCATCCAGACCAAGCCCAGCTACCCGCAGCTTGAGGCCTGGGTGAAAGCCTACCCCGGCGTCAAGCTGACCCAGGCCGACATCTACAAGCACAACCAGAGCATCCTCGGTTACATCCACGGCGACGACGTCCGCAAGGGCATCCTCGACGCCTGCGGTCTGCCCGATGACGGCAGCGTCAATCCCGGCGCGGTTGATCTCAACAACCTCGACGACTGGCAGACCTTCTGGGCCGCCGAGATTCGCTGAGTTTCCTGGGTTCGAGCCGGTTCCGCGTTGCGCGGGACCGGCTTTTTCATGCCGGCAGGCGCTCAGCCGCTGCTGGCGCCGGCGGACTTTTGGGGGTAGAACTGAACGCAGGCCCGCGTTTTCTTTTCCATACCCCTCATGTCCGCTGCCCTGGAATCCCAGAATCCCGCCGAAACGAAGGTCGAGAAGACCGAGGCCGGGAACTACTTTGTCTCCAACTACCCGCCCTTCTCGTTCTGGAAACCAGAGCAGATCCCGGCGGTCAAAGAGGTGCTGGCGCGACCGGCCCCTGCTGATGTGCCGCTCGGTGTGTACTTCCACATCCCGTTCTGCCGCAAGCGCTGCCACTTCTGCTACTTCAAGGTCTACACCGACAAGAACGCCCAGGAGATCAAGGCCTACATCGATGCCGGCCTGCGCGAGATGGCCCACTACGCCGCCCAGCCCTACCTGGCGGGTCGCAAGGCCCACTTTGTCTACTTCGGCGGCGGCACGCCGAGCTACCTGAGCGTGCCCCAGCTCAAGGACCTGACCTCGCGCATGAAGGATCTCGTCTCCTGGGATGGCGCCGCCGAGGTCGCCTTTGAAGCCGAGCCCGGCACCCTCAACGAGAAGAAACTCGAGGGCATCCGCGAGGTCGGCGTCACCCGCCTCAGCCTCGGCGTCGAGAACTTCGACGATCACATCCTCGAAACCAACGGCCGCGCCCACCGCAGCGGCGAGATCGAAAAGGCCTATCGTTTTGCCCGCACGCTCGGCTTTGAGCACATCAACATCGATCTCATCGCCGGCATGATGAATGAGACCGAGGAGAACTGGAAGGTCTGCGTGCAGAAGGCCATCCAGCTCGGGCCGGATGCGGTGACGATCTACCAGATGGAGGTGCCCTACAACACCACCATGTACCAGCAGATGAAGGCCGAGGGCAAGGTGACCGCGCCGGTGGCCGACTGGCCGACCAAGCGCCGCTGGGTCAGCTACGCCTTCGACGAGTTCGTCAAGGCCGGCTACACGGTCACCAGCGCCTACACCGTGGTGAAGGACCCGCAGCGCATCAAGTTCGTCTATCGCGACGCGCTCTGGGAGGGTGCCGACCTGCTGTCCTGCGGCGTCGCCTCCTTCGGTCATCTCGGCGGCGTCCACTACCAGAACCAGGCGGAGATCGGGCCCTACCTGCAACTGCTCGACGTCGGCCTGCCGCCGATTTTCCGCGCCTATGAAACCAGCGCCGAGGAGCGCTTCGTGCGCGAGTTCATCCTCAAGATGAAGCTCGGCCGCAGCGAGTTCGCCTACTACGAAACGAAGTTCGGCATCAACCCGCGCCGGTTCTTCGCCCAGCAGCTCGAATGGCTCGCCCACGAGGGTTTTGCCAGCCTCGATGACGAGGCCGTCACCCTCAGTCGCGACGGCCTGCTGCAGGTCGACCGCCTGCTGCACGATTTCTTCCTGCCCCAGCACCGCCAGTATGCCCGCTACACTTGAGAGCGCCCAGCGCCCGGCCGCGACCGAGGACGAATTTCTGGCGCCGCTGGTGTTTTTCTACGGCATCGGCAGCGCCCGTCCACGCGTCACCTTCATCCCAGCCGCCGAGCTGCCGGAGCACGAGCGCTGGCTGCTCGATCACGACATCGACATGACCCCGCGCCTGCGTGCAGGCCACGGCTGCGAGATCGACCTCGACGTGCATGCCCGGGCGCGCATCGGCGACTATCTGGTGCGTGCCTCCGTGCTCAACCGTCGCAGCGACGGCAAGCCGGTCGAGTTCGGTGCCATCGGCATCCACCTCGACCTGCTGCCCGAGGCGGCGCGCGCCCAGGTCGTTGAGGGGCGCGTGCCCTTCGGCGCTATCCTGGAAAACCATGGCGTGCCGCACAGCAGCCATCCGCGCGGGTTCTTCCGCATCGCCGTCGATGCCCGCCTCGCCGAACTGCTCGGCGCCACCAGCGGCCAGATCCTCTTCGGCCGTTGCAACGAGCTGCGTCACGGCAGCGGTCGCGTGCTGGCCGACGTCGTCGAGGTTCTGCCGCGCGGCGCCTGAGCGGCCGCGCCGACGGATCGACAACTCAAACAGCGACGTGACCCATGGCCGCCTCCATGAGGCGCTCCTGGGTCGCTTCCTCGCGAGGGAACTCACCGCCGATGCGGCCCTCATGCAGCATGAGGATGCGGTCGCTCATGCCGATCAGTTCCGGCAGCTCGCTCGACACCAGCAGCACCGCCTTGCCCTCGGCGGTCAGGCGGTTGACCAGTTCGTAGATCTCCAGCTTGGCGCCGACATCGATGCCGCGCGTCGGTTCATCGAGCATGACCACGCGCGGGCCGGTCATCAGCGCCTTGCCGAGCACGACCTTCTGCTGGTTGCCGCCCGACAGCCGGCCGACCACTGCCTCAAGGCCGGTGGCGCGCACCTTCAGCGAGTCGAAGAACTCCTGGTTGCGCTGCCGCTCGCGCGCGTGCTGGAGCAGACCGAGGCGACGGAACTGGTCGAGCGAGGACAGCGACAGGTTGAAGCCGATCTCCTGCTCGATGACCAGTCCGTAGCGGCGGCGGTCCTCGCTGACCAGGGCCAGTCCGGCGCGCAGGATCTGCGCGGGCGTCAGGCCGTCGAGGCTGCGACCGTCGAGTTCAACCGTGCCGGCGGCGCGCCGCCCCCAGGCGCCGAACAGGTGCATGAGCAGCTCCGTGCGACCCGCCCCCATCAGGCCGCCGATGCCGAGCACCTCGCCGGCGCGCAGTTCAAAACCGATGTCGTGCAGGCGCGCCTGGCCCAGTTCATCGTGCACGGTCAGGCCGCTGGCCTTCAGCACGACCGCGCCCGGCGTGCCGGCGCGGCGCGGGAAGAGATCGCCGATCTCGCGGCCGACCATCTCGCGGATGACCTGCGCCTTGGAAGTCTCACTCGCCGCGCGCGTGCTGACGGTGGCGCCGTCGCGCAGCACGGTGATGCGGTCGGCCAGGGCGAAGACCTCGTCGAGCTTGTGGCTGATGTAGATGCAGGCGATGTCGCGCGCGCGCAGGTCGCGCAGGATGTCGAGCAGGATGAGCACCTCATGCTCGGCGAGCGCCGCGGTCGGTTCGTCGAGGATGAGGATGCGCGAGTCCTTGGCCAGGGCCTTGACGATTTCGACGAGCTGCTTCTGGCCGACGCCGAGGTCGGCAACGTGGGCACGGGCGTCGAGCCCGACCTTGAAGCGGTCGAGCAGGGCCTGCGCCTCGCGGAACATGCGAGGCCAGTCGATCAGCCCGCCCCAGCGCCGCGGCTCGCAGCCGAGGAAGATGTTTTCGGCGACTGTCATCTCGCCGACCAGCGCCAGTTCCTGGTAGATGACGGCGATGCCGGCGCGGGCGGCGTCGGCGATCGAGGCGAAGCGCGCCTCGCTGCCGCCGACCTCGAAGGCACCCTCGAAGCTGCCGTGCGGATGGATGCCGGAGAGCAGCTTGATGAGCGTGCTCTTGCCGGCGCCGTTCTCGCCGCAGAGCGCATGGATCTCGCCGGCGCGCAGGTCGAAAGAGACGTCCTTGAGGGCGGTGACGCCGGGGAACTTCTTGGTGAGCTGGCGGGCGGCGAGGATCATGGCGCGAAGATGTCGGACTCCTTGCGGAAGCCGTCTTTGACGACGGTGTCGCGCAGGTTGTCCTTGGTGACGGTGACGATGTCGAGTAGCACGGCGGGCACGTCGGTCTTGCCGTTGGCGACCGCCTCGCGGGCGATGATGGGGCGGCCGTTGGCGAGTTTGACGGCGAGTTCGGCGGCACCGGCGGCGAGCTTGGCGATGGGTTTGTAGATCGTCATCGTCTGGCTGCCGTGGGCAATGCGCTGGCAGGCGGCAAGGTCGGCGTCCTGGCCGGTGACCAGCACCTTGCCGGCCAGGCCCTCCTCGATGAGCGCCTGCACGGCACCGCCGGCGGTGCCGTCGTTGCTGGCGAGCACGGCGTCGATGTTGCGGCCGGCCTTGGTGATGGCGGCATTGGTGATCTTCTTGGCGTTCTCCGGCTTCCAGTCCACCGCCCAGTCCTCGTGCACCACCTCGACCCGGCCGGCATCGATGAGCGGCTGCAGGATGTTGTCCTGGCCCTGCTTGTACAGCAGCGCGTTGTTGTCGGTCTTGGCGCCGTAAATGCGCACGATCCGCATCTTGCCCTGCGCCGGCACGCGCTCGGCCAGGTAACGCGCCTGCAGCTCGCCGATTTTGAGGTTGTCGAAGGTGATGTACAGATCGACCTCGGCGCCGGTGATCAGGCGGTCGTAGGACAAAACGGGAATGCCCTCGGCATGCGCCATCTCGACCGCGCGCGCCATGGCCGCGCCGTTGTGCGGGATGATGACCAGGGCGTCGACCTTGCGGGTGATCAGGCTCTCGACGTCGCGCAATTGGCGGGTGTCATTGCTGTTGGCCGACTCCACCAGGACATCGGCACCGAGCTCGGCGGCGCGCGCGCTGAACAGGTCGCGATCGAGGATCCAGCGCTCCTCCTTGAGGGTGTCCATGCTCAGGCCGATGAGCGGGCGGGTGCGCGTCGCGCCGGCCTCGCCGCCGGTGCCGCGTGACAGCACCAGGCCGGTGACCACGCTGAGGGCGCAGGAAATCAGAACCAGAAGAAGACGCGCGTTCATGCCGACCCCGAATTAGCCGGAACGCGTCGCCCTGGCCAGCAAAAAAGCCGGCCTTCAGCCCAGCCGTTCCGCGGCGGCGCGGCGCGCCCAGGCATCGGCCTCGATCAGTTCACCGAGGCCGGGGTGGGCGGTGACGCGGTGCGCCTCCATGACGGCCGCCACCGTGCCCCAGATCGCGGGGAAGCTGAGCCGGCCGTCGAGGAAGGCCTGCACCGCGACCTCGTTGGCGGCGTTGAGCACGGCCGGCAGGGTGCCGCCGGTTTCGCCGGCCTGACGCGCCAGGTCGAGCGCCGGGAAATCCTGCGTGCGCGGCGCCTCGAAGTGCAGGGCGCTGAGCTTGGCGAAATCGAGCGGTTCGAGATCGTTCGGCACCCGCTCGGGCCAGGTCACGGCATATTGGATGGGGAAACACATGTCGCTGTGGCTGAGCTGGGCCAGCACACTGCGGTCGCGAAACTCGACCATGCTGTGGACGATGCTCTCGGGATGCACGACGACCTCGATGCGACTCATCGGCACGTCGAACAGCCAGCGCGCCTCGATCATCTCCAGGCCCTTGTTGAAGAGGGTGGCGGAGTCGATGGTGATCTTCGGTCCCATGCTCCAGGTCGGGTGCTTGAGCGCCTGGGCGACCGTCACCTGCGCGAGCTGCTCCGCCGGCAGGGTGCGGAAGGGGCCGCCGCTGGCGGTGAGCAGCAGTCGGCTGACGTCTTCGGGTCGACGGCCCTCCAGGCACTGGAAGATGGCGTTGTGCTCGCTGTCGACCGGCAGCACGTGCACGCCCTGGCGCCGCGCCGCGTCCATGACCGCCTCGCCGGCCATGACCAGGATTTCCTTGCTGGCAACGGCGAGGTGCTTGCCCGCCTCGATGGCGGCGAGGGCGGGTGCCAGGCCAGCGACGCCGACGATGGCGACCAGGACCAGATCGGCGTCGCTGGCGCGCACGAGATCGACCAGGCCGGCCTCGCCGCTGAAGACCTCGACATCGGCGGGCAGCTGGGCGCGCGCCTGCGCGGCGGCGGCGGCATCGGTGAGGGCGACGTGGCGGGCGCCGGTTTCGCGCGCCTGTTCAACGAGGGTATCGACGCTGCGACTCGCGGCCAGACCGACGATTTCCATGCGCTCCGGGATGGCGCGCGCGACCTTCAGCGCGCTGGTGCCGATGCTGCCGGTGGAACCGAGGAGGAGAACGCGGCGGCGGGTGGGCGGAGCGGGCGGGGGTATCATGCAGGGGCGGGCGTCAGGCGGAAAGCGCGGCGAGGTAGAAGTAAAACACCGGGGCGGTGAACAGCAGGCTGTCGGTCAGATCGAGGATGCCGCCAATGCCGGGCAGGGTGTGGCCGCTGTCCTTGATGGCGAAGCAGCGCTTGAGCACGGATTCGGCGAGGTCGCCGGTCACCGCGGTGGCGCAGAGCAGGGGAGCCAGGATCAGGCCGTGCAGCCAGTCGAGCGGCGCCAGCCGTTCCGGCACCCAACTGAGCAGCATCACAGCGCCGAGGAAGGAGGCGACGAAGGCGCCGGCAAACCCCTCCCAGGATTTGGCGGGACTGATGTGCGGGATCATCTTGTGGCGGCCAAAGACCACCCCAAAGAGGTAGGCGCCCATGTCGCTGAACTTGGTGACGATGAGGAGGTAGAGCACCAGGTACAGGCCGGGCATGCCACTGCCGTCGGCGTTGAAGTAGATGAGGCGCAGGATGAAGCCGTAGAAGATGACGGTGTACACCGTGCCGAAGATGGTCTGGAAAATGCGCTGCAGGGTGGCCGTGCCTTCGAGCTGGTGGCGGTAGCAGAGCAGGAAGGAGCCGTGCACGCTGGCCGTGAGGGCGGCCAGTTCCAGCCACATGGGCGGGGCGCTCTTGTGGCGCAGGATCCAGACGATCGTCACCGTCCAGTAGGCCAGGCAGATGCCGAGCCCGAGCAGGTTGAAGGAGCGCGCCAGAGGCGCCGAGCGCAGCAGGCGGTAGTACTCAAAGCTGCCGGCGATCCCGAAAAAGCCGCTCACCAGAAGGATCAAGCCGTGGCTGTTCCTCTGCACCGCCGCGGCGATCACCGCCCACAGGATCAGGGTGCTGAGCAGCCGGGAGGCGAAAACGCGGCGTTTGCTCGGCGGCGGGGCGGGGGAGTCCTGGCTCATGCGGGGTCGGGAGGAAGGGCTATTAAGGCAGGCGTGGCAGGTCGTGCCAAGCTCATTCTGCCGGCGCCGGCAGGTGCCGGTGCACGCGGAAGCCGCGCTGCTCGAAGAGTTTCAGCAGGCCGGTGTCGGCGGTGAAATGGCCGGTGCCAACGAGGATCATGGCGCGTTCCCCGCGCTTCAGCAGTTCCTCCAGCCTTGCCATCCAGGTGCGGTTGCGCTTGGCGAGGAAGATCTCCATCAGCTCGGGATGCTTGGTCGCCTCGCGAAACAGCATCTCGTGCAGTTCATCGAGCCGGCCCTGCTTCCAGGCGGCGATCATCCGGCTGTACTCCTCCGGCAGGGTGTCGACCTCGTCGAGGGTCTGCTCGAGCATGGCCAGTTGCAGCTTCTCTTCCAGCCCGGCGAAAAGCTGCAACTGCAATTCGACGGTCTCCAAGCCCTCGGCCGGCTTGTCATCGCGACGGGCGCGCGCCTCGAAGTGCCGGTCGACCCCCATTTCCGGCGAGGCCCCGAGCAGGCCGTATTCGGTGCTGGTCACCAGCAGCGAGACAAACCACGGGCGGCAACCGTTGAGGGTCGCCACCGGCACACCGCGTTTTTCGCCCCACTGCTTCAGGCGCTGCCAGAGCGCCGGGCCGCAGCGGGTTTCCAGGGTTTCGCCGTTCCCATAGCGACCCAGCTCACGCATGCGCGCGCCCAGCGCGGCGTCGGTGCCCGCCCCGGGCGGCAGTTCAAAGACCAGGCGGGTGGTGTCGGCATAGGCCGATTCATAGGCCGGCGCCAGCGGGTAGTCGTCGCGGCGCAGGATGTGGATCGTGCCGCACAGGTAGAGGCGGCCGCCGCCCTGCGGTGCTTCCACCACCCAGACGCTGCCCGTCGGTGCCGGACCGGATGGGGCCGGCTCGCGCCCGCAGGCACTGACCGCGACAAGCGCGAGCGAAAGGAGGAGGCGGCGGAAGGGCATTCTGCCAATCAAGCATGGCGCGGCGATGGCCGCCAACCGAAATGCGCGGCGGTGAACTCAGGGAAAGAAGCGTTCCCTGCGGCAGGTATGCTCCTGTTCACCGCTTTTTGCCATGATGCTCCGCCGACTCCTGCCCGCCTGCCTTCTCGCCCTCAGCCCGGTCGCCGCCCAGCAGGCCGGACCGGAACCGCTCAACCGCTTCCCGCGCATGATGCAGGAATGGCTGGTCGATCAGGTGCGCACCGCCGAGGCGCGCGGCGACGCCCGGCGCGAGGCACTGAAGACGAAGGCCGACGCCGAAGCCTACGTGCAATCCGTGCAGGAGCGCATCCGCGCCAGCTTTGGCCCGGAGCCCGAGCGCACGCCGCTCAATGCCCGCGTCACCCGCACCGTCGAGCGCGATGCCTACCGGATCGAGATGGTGGTGTTTGAGAGTCGCCCGGGTTTCCTGGTGACCGGCAACCTGTACGTGCCCACGGGGCGCGACGGACGTCTGCCAGGGGTGGTCGGTGTCTGCGGTCACTCGGCCAACGGCAAGGCCGCCGAGGCCTACCAAAGCTTTGCCCAAGGCCTGGCCCGCCTCGGTTACGTGGTCTTCCTGATCGATCCGGCCGGCCAAGGCGAGCGCTTTCAATATCTCGACGGCGCCAAGGCGCGCTACGGCCCGGGTGTCAGCGAACACATCCAGGCCGGCAACCAGCAAACCCTCGTCGGCGAGTTCCTCGGTGCCTGGTTCGCCTGGGACGGCGTGCGCGCGCTCGATTACCTGCTGACCCGCCCGGAGGTCGATCCGAAACGCGTCGGCGTCACCGGCAACTCCGGCGGCGGCACCCAGACCGCCTGGCTCTGCGGGGTCGAGCAGCGCTGGACCATGGCCGCGCCCTCCTGCTTCATCACGACGTTTCGTCGCAACGCCGAGAACGAACTGCCGGCCGACACCGAGCAGTGCCCGCCGCGCGTGCTCGCCCTGGATCTGGATCACAGCGACTTCCTCGCCGCGCAGGCGCCCAAGCCGGTCGTCATCCTCGCCCAGGAAAAGGATTTCTTCGACGTGCGCGGCAGCACCGAGGCGCACCAGCGGCTGAAGTCACTCTACACCCTGCTCGGTAAACCCGAGGCCATCCGCCTGCACATTGGCGGGGATCCGCACGGCTACACGCGCGTCAATCGCGAGGGCATGTACCGGTTCTTCAACGAGGCCACCGGCATCTCCGACGCCCAGACCGAGCCGGAACTCGTCATGGAAAAGGATGAAACCCTCTGGTGCCTGCCCGGCGGTCAGGCGGGGCCGCTGTCGCGCACGATCTTCAGCTTCACCCAGGAGAAAGCCGAGCAGCTCGCTGCCGCCCGACCCAAGCTCGCCGGCGAAGCCCTGCAGACCGCCGTTCGCGACGTCTTGAAGATCCCCGCCACCGAAGGCACGCCCGACTACCGCATCCTGCGCCCGCTCAGCGGTCGCCAGTACCCGACCAAGGGCCACGCCTGTTACGCCGTCGAAACCGAGCCCGGCGTGCATGCCCTCGTCACCCTGCTGACCCCGGAGTCGCACGTGTCGCGTCCTTCGTTGGGTCGCAAGCGTGCAGTGCTCTACCTCTCCCATCAATCAGCCGATGCCGACCTGCGCAGTGAGCCGCTGGTGAAGCAGTTGCTGGAGGACGAAAAGAGCGCCGCCTTTTACGCCTGCGACCTGCGCGGCATTGGCGACAGCCAGCCGGACATCTGCGGCAGCAACCAGTTCCTCAGGCCCTACGGCAGCGACTACTTTCTGAGCGCCCACGGCCTCATGCTCGATCGTCCGTATCTCGGGCAGCGCGTCTTCGACGTCCTGCGCGTCATCGACTGGCTGGCCGATCAGGGCCACGAGGAAATCCACCTCGCCGGTCGCGGCTGGGGCGCGCTCGCCGCCACCTTTGCCGCCGTGCTCGAACCGCGCGTCCAGCAGGTGACGCTGAAGAACGCCCTCGAATCCTACCAGGCCATCGCCACGACCGAGAACTACCAGTGGCCCCTGGCCGCCCTGCCGCCGAACGTGCTCGCCCACTTCGACCTGCCCGACCTGCGCGCCGCCCTCCAGCACCGCAACCTGCGCCACCTGGAGCCGTGGGGCGCCGCGGATGGCATGAAGCCGTGAGGGTTGCCGTGGAGGCTCCGTCGCCAGACGGCAGGTAGGATTGTTTGATCATCGCCATGAGTCACGCCCACAAGACGGTTCTCAGGAAGGTTGAGGCCATTTTCCAAGAGTTGGTCGGTGAACGCACTGTCCGGCTGGGTGAGCCGGGCGCGCAGTCGACGCGTGATGTGTTGACAAGTGCGCTGTCTGCAGACTACGCGCCTGACACCGCACAAGAGATTGCGTTCCATCTGGTGGATTGGCATTCCGATGCAGCATTCATGATGGCGGTTCATTTGTTTCCAGAGCGCTTCACCCCTGAGGAACTTTTGGTGGGTGCCGACATGCTGCTCATTCATGTGCCCAATCATCTCGCTGCCGCCGCAAAACTCGCAGGCCATCCGATTCAGGATGTGTTTGAGGTCGGAGTTCTCGATGACATCCATCCTGATGCCTAGCCAGATGTTGCAGCGTCATTTGCAGGGTGTCGTGGCGAACAATCACCAAACGGACAGACATCAGCCACCCAGTTTCGATGCAAGGAAACGCTCCGAGTAGTCCTCTGCTCAAGCCAGACGAACCTCGTTCTCTCCGATGCGCAGGCCTGCCAGTCCCCTTTTCAAGGATCGTCTGAGGCTGGATGAAGATAGGCTCACGCCCATGGGAGCCCCCAGAGTACTCGAGGGCTTTAGCCCGTCAGCGGTTGGCGATCTCGGCACGGGCTTAAGCCCGGGAGTGCTTGAGGCGACCTCAGGCCCGTGCAGGGGGCGGAGCAACTTGCTCGGCGGGTTAGACACGCGTTGAAGCCCGTAAATCGGCAGGATTGGCCCGCGTGTCGGTAGGACAAGGGCGCGTGTCGGTCGGACAAGGGCGCGTGTCAGGCGGACAAGGGCGCGTGTCGGGAGGATTGGCCGGGAGGTGAGCCTGTAGAGACGGGTGGATTCGTGCGGTCGGAGCCTTTGGCCGACCGGTGTGTCCGAACATCCGAATGAAGCGGATGTCGAAATCAGCACTGAAGCTCGGACGAACGGGGAATGCAGACTGTGGTTGGGGGCATTGACCCCGCGTTTCCGGATGGCCAGCACTTCGCCAACCTGTTTTGAACCGCTGATAAGACGCGGATGAGACGCTGATCCTGAGAGGAGGATGGGGGCATGTAGGCGCCGTCGCCAGACGGCGGGGATGGGGCGGGTGGCAGGCAGCCGTTTGCCGATCCTGCGTTCTGGCGAACGACGCCTGCGGGCAGACGGGTGAGGTGTCGCTGGCCTCAAGCGCCGGTGCCATCTGTAGGGGGGGCAGCGACCCCGCGGTTCAGGCCGTGGGATCGGTTTCCAACCGGGCCATCTGCGGTTCAAGCCGCAGCCACTTTCCCCAAGCCCGTGCTGTCGGGTCGCTGGAGGCTTCAGCGGCCTTTTCCTTGACGGGATTGCCCGTGTTTGACAGTCTCCTGCCATGCACGTTTTTAGCGACGAAGTCGGCCCGCCTGGGCGGCCTTGGCGCGTGCAAAGCCTCGGTGTGTCCGAACTTGTTCTGACAATGGGAGGATGAATGATACTGTCGCCCAACTCCGAAGCATCACTCGCCAAAATGACAGAGATTATCAGCCAGCAAGGAACTGAAGTCGATTTGAGTGCTCTGGATGGTTTCGAGGGAGCTTCTGCCATTCAGAGCTACGCTGCCAACTTCCGCCGTTGCGATCTTCCTCCCTTACAGGTGGCACCTCCACTCGATCTGTTTCCTAATCAGCCGAGGACAGTGCCATATGAGCCACTTCTGAGGTGGGACGTATCAGAGCCTTGGAGGCATGCAGAACAGGCAGGCGTCTATCTTGCTTACACCGAGCAAAAGACTTTGATCTATGTGGGGACGTCTCAGCGGCTTGCGGGCAGACTCTACTCCTATTTTGGAGGGGGCGGTTCGTGCGTCTTGAAGCACTCGACTTGGCCAATGCCCCCAAGATACTTAGCTACTGTGGCGGTGCCTGACACGCACAAGTTTGAGGCACCTGCATTAGAAGCTTATTTGATCCAGCATCTGAATCCACCTTGGAACAGCATGTTCCGAAACGACTGATATGAGGACGACCACCGCGAGCACAAAGGCGAACAAGGCGCGCCTTGACAACCGCTGGAGCTGCTCTGTCGGCCATGCTTTCCGTAACTCTGATCCGCCATCCCGTTTCAACGCTCACCTCCGCCCAGGCGGTGCCAGCGCTTGAACGTCCGACCCATGAGTCTTCCTGGAATAGCCTTCGTCGTTTTTGGGTTGGCCTGCGTTGCCTTGGGGGGCGCGCATGAATTCACTTGGTTCAGACGCCGGGGTGGCCTTGTCGTGAAGGGACTCGTTGTTGAGATCGTTGAGGATCGAACCCCCAGTGAAGGCGGCCCTTTCTGCCGGCCCAGGATCGAGTATTCCATCGGAGGAGAGACTCGTGATTTTGTTTCGACGTACGGTTCCGTCGATGCTGAGGCGGTTGGGACTCACGTCGATGTCCTGCTGTCATCCGATGGCAAGGATGCGGAAGTTTTGAATTCTCGAAATCGGCTGCTTTTTTCAGTCATCCCTCTCGCCTTTGGGCTGTTGTTCATCGTGGTTGGATTCGGGATTCGCCACTGACTTTCATTCCCAGTCGGGCAAACAAACTGGGATCTGACAACGTGTGCATCACACGCCGGAGCATGCTTGTGCCTGCAGTCAGTCGCCCTGGGGGGCGCCATGCGCGCCCCGGTGGAGCTAACGCAAAGTAGTCCAGGGCTTTAGCCCGCGAACGGCTCGCCACTTCGGGACGGGCTGAAGCCCAGGAGTACTTTGGGTCGGCCGCAGGCCTCTGCCGGAGGTCACTCGCTTTGGGTGGTGGCCACGCGCTGGACCCTGAGCGAGCAGGCTAAAGCCATGCGCGCGCTCCGGGGATCCAAACCCTCTGCGTCCCATCCTATCTCTGCGGTGCAGCTCTGAGGTTGGTAGGCAGCCAACCCCGCGTTGTGGCCAACGCGCCTACGGGGAGGCGGCTGAGACAATCAGAAATCAAGAATCAAGAATCCCCAATCCCCCGGCGTGAGCCGCCTCAGGTCTCGAAGTACGTGTAGCCGCGCAGGCCGGCGTCGTAGGCGCCCATGATTTCCCGGCGTTCGGCGGCGGTGATGCGCTTGGAGACGACGGCGCTTTCGGCGAGGTTGCGGAAGCGGGTGGCGAGGTCCTTGGGGTCGTACTCGACGTAGCTGAGGACTTCGGAGACGCTGTCGCCCTCCTGCTCGCGGCGGTACTTGAGCTTGCCGCCCTCGAGGCTGACGCTGACGACGTTGGTGTCGCCGAGCAGGTTGTGGAGGTCGCCGAGGGTTTCCTGGTAGGCGCCGACGAGGAAGATGCCGAGCATGTAGTCGTCGCCCTTCTCGAACTTGGGGTCGTGCAGGGGCAGGCTGCCGCAGATCTCGCCGCTGTGGGCGAAGCGGGCGATCTTGCCGTCGCTGTCGCAGGTGATGTCGGAGAGGACGGCGTTGCGGGTGGGCTTTTCCTTGAGCCGGTGGATGGGCATGACCGGGAAGATCTGGTCGATGGCCCAGAGGTCGGGCAGGCTCTGGAAGACGCTGAAGTTGCCGTAGTAGTAGTCGGTCATGACCGTGCTCATGCGGTCCATCTGACTGCCGTCGTGGCCGACGGATTCGAGCTTGCCGGAGATCCAGGTCATGATGTCCCAGTACATTTCCTCGCCCTGGGAGCGCTCGCGCAGGCTGACCTTGCCGTAGTTGAATTCGCTGCGCAGCTTGTCGCGGTAGTAAACGGCGTCGTTGTAGATTTCCTGGACGCGGTCGCGGGTGAGCTTGTCGGGATCCTTGGCGCGTTCCTCGTGCAGTTCGGCGAGGTTGTGCAGGAGCTGGGGGGAGTCCTTGCTGAGTTCGAAGCCGCCGCGGGCGGGCTCGAAGCGGTTGACGTCGAGGATGTTGATGACCAGGACGGAGTAGTAGGCGACGATGGCGCGGCCGGACTCGGTGATGAGGTCGGGGTGGGGCACGCCGGCCTCGGCGGTGACTTCGGTGATGGCTTCGATGACGTCGGCGCAGTATTCCTTGGTGCCGTAGTTGCTGGAGGCGGAGGTGGCGCCCTTGAAGCCGTCGTAGGAGATGGCGAGGCCGCCGCCGAGGTCGAGGATGCCCATGCGGGCGCCTTCATGGACGAGGCCGCAGTAGACGCGGGTGGCCTCGGTGACGGCCTGGCGGATGGCGCGGATGTTGGGGATCTGCGAGCCCTGGTGGTAGTGCAGCATGCGCAGGCAGTCGAGCATGCCCTGCTCGCGCAGTTCATCGACCACGCCCATGAGCTGGCTGATGTTGAGGCCGAAGACGCTGGCGTCGCCGCCGGAACCGGACCAGTGGCCGGCGCTTTCGGCGCTGAGGCGGAAGCGCACGCCGAGGGTGGGACGCACGCCCATCTTCTTGGAGCGCTCGAGGATGAGGGCGAGTTCGCTGGGCATCTCGAGCACGAGGATGACCTGCAGGCCCATCTTCTGGGCGTTGAGGGCGAGGTCGATGAACTCCTCGTCCTTGTAGCCGTTGCAGACGATGTAGGCCTCGGGATCGTGCATGTAGGCGAGGGCGGCGATCAGCTCGGGCTTGCTGCCGGCCTCGAGGCCGTAGTGGTACTTGCGGCCGTAGCGGGTGATTTCCTCGATGACTTCCTGCTGCTGGTTGACCTTGATGGGGTAGACGCCGCGGTAGACGCCCTGGTACTTGCCCTCGCGGATGGCGGTGGCGAAGCCGTCGTTGAGTTCGTCGATGCGCCAGCGCAGGAGGTCGCCAAAGCGGATGAGCACGGGCAGTTGGGTGCCGCGCTCGCGCAGGCCCTTGACGATCTCGGCGATGGAGACGGGCTTGGTCTTCTTGCCGTCCTTGAGGTTCACGGCCACCTCGCCCTTGGCGGAGATATCGAAGTAACCATGGCCCCATTCACGGATGCCGTACAGGTCGGCGCTGTCGTGGATGGACCAGGTGGTGTGTTTGGGGGCGGGGCGGCGTTGCATGGAGGTTACTGCGGAGGGCGAGTATGGGCGCATTCTCCCCGATGGAAAGCGAAAGTGTGGGCGGTGGCAGCGCGCCAGGCCGACGCTTTGACATCGCTCTCGCGTGCGGTTTTCCCGGGAAGGCGCGAGCGAGTCCGTCGCAGCACGCGGGGTCAGCCGAGGCGCAGGTCGAGGGTGAGCGGGAACTCGGCGACGCCCGGCAGGTCCACCGGCTCGATCCGGCCGGGGCTGTGGCCGTTGGCGAAGAAGCGCGCCAGGCGACGGCTTTCGGCCTCGTAGCTGTTGACCGGGAAGGTCTCGTAGTTGCGGCCGCCGGGGTGGGCGACGTGGAAGGTACAACCGCCGAGGCTGCGCCGGTTCCAGGTGTCGACGAGGTCAAAGATCAGCGGGCCGTGCACGCCGATGGTGGGATGCAGGCACTCGGGCGGCTGCCAGGCGCGGTAGCGAACGCCGGCGACGTATTCGCCGACGGTGCCGGTGGGGTGCAGGGGCACGACGCGCTGGTTGCAGGTGACGAGGTGGCGACCGCGGACGAGGCCGCTGACGCGCACCTGCAGGCGCTCGAGGCTGCTGTCGACGCGTCGCACCGTGCTGCCGGCGCCGCCTTCCTCGCCGAGCACGTGCCAGGGTTCCAGGGCGGTGCGCAGTTCCAGGTGGACGTCGTGGCGGGTGATGGCGCCGATGGCGGGGAACTTGAATTCGAAGTGCGGGGCGAACCATTCCGGCTGGAAGGCGAAGCCGGCGGCGGTCATGTCCTCGAGCACATCGCAGAAGTCGCGCCAGACAAAGTGCGGCAGCAGGAAGCGGTCGTGCAGTTCCGTGCCCCAGCGCACGAGGCGCTGCTCGTAGGGCTGCTGCCAGAAGCGGGCGATGGCGGCGCGCAGCAGGAGCTGCTGGGCGAGGCTCATCTGCGCGTGGGGCGGCATTTCGAAGGAGCGCAGTTCGACCAGGCCCAGGCGACCCGTGGCCGAGCCGGGATCGAAGAGTTTGTCGATGCAGAACTCGGTGCGGTGGGTGTTGCCGGTGGCGTCGGTGAGCAGGTTGCGGAAGAGGCGGTCGACGAGCCACGGTGGTGGCGTGCCGTGTTCCCGGCGCTGGCGGTCGAGCTCGCGGAAGGCGAGTTCCAGCTCGAAGAGGGCGTCGTTCCTGGCCTCATCGATGCGCGGGTGCTGGCTGGTGGGACCGATGAAGAGGCCGCTGAACAGGTAGCTGAGGCTGGGGTGATTGTGCCAGTAGCCGAGCAGCGACTTGAGCAGGTCAGGCCGGCGCAGGAAGGGCGATTGACGCGGGGTTTCACCGCCGACGACGATGTGGTTGCCGCCGCCGGTGCCGGTGTGGCGGCCGT
>JAEYYS010000477.1 GCA_023428335.1 Verrucomicrobiota bacterium
AGCAGAGCTGGCTGATCGCCGCGACGCCGCTCTTCCTGCGCGAGACGCTGACCGCAGTGAAACAGGGGGGCGACAAGTCGGTGCTCGGCCGGCTCTCCGAGCCCAAGACCAAGATTCTGGCGGTCAAGAACTACCCGCGCAATACGGCGGTCACCGCCGAATTCGTCTTCGACAACGCCGAACCCAAGTGGAAGCACGGCGATGACGTCACCGATCCGCGCTACGTCAGCGTGCAGGTACAGCACACCCTGCTGGCCATGCCGCAGAACGATTTCAAGCCGCGCCACGACGACCCGCGCATCGGTTACTTCACCCACAAGATCACCGACATGACGAGCACGGATGCGGCTCCCTACCGCGACGTCATCCACCGCTGGCATCTGGTCAAGCGCAAGCCGGGCACGGCCCTGAGCGAGCCGTTGGAGCCGATCGTGTTCTGGTTGGAAAACACCACCCCGGTCGAGTTTCGCGACACCCTGCGCGCGGCCATCCTGCGCTGGAACGAGTCGTTTGAGGCGGCCGGCTTCAAGGACGCCATCGTCGTGCGCCAGCAGCCCGATGACGCCACCTGGGAGGCCGGCGACATCGATTACAACGTCATCCGCTGGACGAGCAGTGTGAACCCGCCGTTCGGCGGTTACGGGCCGAGCTTTGCCAATCCGCGCACCGGCCAGATCCTCGGCGCCGACATCATGCTGGAGTTCAGTTTCATCTCCAAGCGCCTGCTGACCAGCCGGCTGTTCGATGCCCCCGCCGCCGCCCTGCCGGCCAGCGGGGATCCACACGCCTGCCTAGCCTGCGGCTGCGCGCGCCAGGGCCTGCTTTTCGGTCGCACCCTGCTGCAGCTGCGCAAGAGCGATCGCATCGAACTCGACCGCCTGACCCGCGAAGCCCTCTATTACCTCGCCCTGCACGAGGTCGGCCACACCCTGGGGCTCAACCACAACTTCCGCTCCAGCCACCTGCACAACCCGGTCGACATCCACCGCGCCGAGCTGACGGAAAAAACCGGCCTCACCGGTTCCGTCATGGATTACCCGACGGTCAACGTCGCTCCGCTGGGCGTCAAGCAGGGCCAGTATTACACGACACGACCCGGCCCCTACGACACCTGGGCGATCCAGTTCGGCTACAGCGAGGCGCTCGAGGATCCGGTCGAGGAGGCGAAGCGACTCGAAGCCCTCGCCGGGCAGTCGCACCGCCCCGAGCTGGCCTTCGCCAACGACGGCGACGACATGCGCGATCCCGGCAAGGCGATCGATCCGCGCGCCATGCTTTTCGACCTGAGCAGCGACCCCATCACCTATGGCGTGCAGCGCTGCGAGCTCGTGCGCGAGGAACTGCTGCGCGTGCTCGAGGACACGGCCGAACCGGGGCACAGCTGGCAGGAAGTCGGCCTGGCCTACCTGACCCTGCAGCGCGAGACCTCCAGTGCCCTCAACGCCATCGCCCGCTACGTCGGTGGTGTTCAGGTTGAGCGCGCCCTGCAGGGCCAGACCCCCGGCGTGCGCCCTTTCCAGCCGGTGGCCGCCGAGGTGCAGCGACGGGCCCTCGACGCCCTTGCCCGCCATGCCTTTGCGGCCGACGCCTTCGCCGCGCCGGCGGAGTTGTACGCGCACCTGCAGCAGCAGCGCCGCGGCTTTGATCACGGTGAGGGCACTGAGGATCCGAAGCTGCATGAGCTGGTCTTCCGCACCCAGACCGGCCTGCTCAACCACCTGCTGCACCCGCAGACTCTGCAGCGCATCCAGGACAGCGGCCTGTATGGCAACACGGTCGGCCTCGACGAGGTGCTCGGTCGCCTGACCACCGCCATCTTCACCGGCGACGACCCGGCCAGGCCGATGAGCACGATGCGCCAGAACCTGCAGCTGGAGTACCTGGCGCGACTGCTCAACCTCGCCCACAGCAGCGCCCACTACCCCGCCACGCAGAGCAGCGCCCTGCTGCAGATCGAGCGCATCCGCACGCTGGAATTCCCCGGCACACCGGCCCATCAACTCGCCGTACGCTACCGCATCCGGCGCGCGCTCGACGACAAGTGAGGCGACTCACTTCGCCTCGGCACCGACAAATTCCAGGCGCGTCAGGCGGCCATCGCCATCGCGATCGAAGTTCTTGAAGCGCGCCTCGGCGTTGTCTTTCTGAGCGAGGCCATTGCGGTACTCCTCAAGCGTCAACACCGCGTCGCCATTCTTGTCCCAGCGTGCGAAGGCGACGGCGCGGTCGGGTGCCTTGCTGGAGGCCTTGGCGACCACCGGCGACTTGCGTGTGGCCGGCGCACGACTCTGCAACTCGGGATCGATCGTTTTCGGCAGGCTGGCAAACCAGGCGGCAATTGCCGCCTTCATGCGCGCCACGCGCTCGGGTTCCTGCGCGGCGAGATTGACCGCCTGGGCGCGGTCAGCAACGACGTCATGCAGTTCCACGCGCTCGCCGCCTTCATCGTGAACAAGCAACCAACGATTTTCGCGCATGGCGAAGGCCGGCCAGTCGTCGCCCTCGTGTCGCCCCTGCCACCACCAGAACACCGGCTTGCCGCGCTCCTGCGCCTCGCCGCGAAAGGCGGGCAGCATGTTTTCGCCATCCGCCACGTAACCGGCCGGCGCCGGCACTCCGGCAGCAGCGAGCACGGTGGGAAAAACATCGACCCCGGCCAGCGCCGTCTGCGTGTCGACACGACCGGCCGGCACCACGCCCGGCCAGCGCACCAGAAAGGGCACATTGACCCCGCCGAGCAACAGGCTGCGCTTGCGGCCGCGCAAACCGCCGGTGCTGCCCTGGCTGAAATAGAACTTCTGGCCGGGCTGCGCATGACTGTTCTCGGGGCCGTTGTCGCTGGAGAACATCACCAGGGTTTTCTCTGCCAAACCCAGCTCGTCGAGCAGGCCGAGCACGCGGCCGACCTGGCGGTCGGCACGACTGACCGCGGCATAATAGGTGCGCTGCGGCTCCGGCACGTCGGGGTAGGGCTTTTTGTCGTCGTCGGTCGCCGACACCAGATGATGCGTCTCATGCAGCCAGAGGTTGAGGTAGAAAGGGCGGTCGCCGGAGGCGCGGATGAAACGCAGGGCATGATCGGTGGCGGCGACGCTGATCCAGGAGGCGGCGTGGCGATCATGGACCGAGGCCTCGCCGTTGGCGAAGCGGTAGTCCAGGCCATCGAAGACATGGCGACCCGGCCCGGTCCAGACCGCGGCTTCGTCATAGCCATAGTTGGCCGGCAGCGGCGCATCGCTCATGCCGCCGCCGGAGAGGTGCCACTTGCCGAAGTGGGCGGTGTGATAGCCGGCCTGCTGCAGCACGCGCGGCAGCAACGGTGCGCGCGGATCCAGCCAGTCGGGCATCTGGCGGGCGACGTTTTCCGCATGTCCGGCGAAGTGCTGATGCACGCCCCAGCGCGAGGGAAACTGGCCGGTGACAATGCCGGTGCGGCTGGGCGAGCAGACCGGATTGACGACGGTGAAACTCTGGAAGTCGGTGCCCTCGCGGGCGATCCGGTCGAGGTGCGGCGTCTGAATGCGTGGATGACCGTGACAGGCGAGGTCGCCAAAACCCAGGTCATCGGCATAGATGAAAACCACGTTGGGACGGTCGGTGGCGACCGCCGACAGGGCCAGCAGGGACAGAGCAACAAGGCGCGGCAGAGAAGAAGGCATGCGGAGTGAGGCCATCGGCCTACCCGGTAACGCCGCCCGCAATCCAACCTCGCAGCCCATTGATACGCCCTTCCTTTATTTAACAATAAAGAGCCTGACAGATGCAAACGCCAAAAATGGGGTTAAACTGACTACCCCCCAATGATCTCCAACCTCCTTCTCGCCGCCTGCGGCGGTGGCCGGGCCCTGCCCTGGCGTGCCGCGCTGTTCCTCGGCGGGCTGCTTGCCAGCAGTCCTGCCGCCGCCCAGACCCTGCAATGGGACGCGAATGGCACCGACGCCGGTGTGACCGATGGTGCCGGCACCTGGAACACGACGGACAGCCGCTGGTGGAATGGCAGCAGCACTGGAGTCTGGAACAGCAGCGCCATCGCCCTGTTTGGCAATGGCGGCGCGCTCGGCACGACGAACACGATCACCGTCAGCGGCACGATCCAGGCGGCCGGCCTGGAATTTCAGGCCCTCGACATCAGCGGAACCAACCGCAGCTACCTGTTCTCCGGCGGCACCCTGCAGCTTGCCGACAACGCCTTCATCCGCGTCGGCAACGGCGTCACCAACACCGGCACCGCCCGCCTGACCTTCAATTCAGCCCTGGCAGGCAGCAACATCACTTTGGAAAAGAACGGTTCCGATCTCGGCCTGGTGCATCTCAACGGCGCCAACACCTGGACCGGCACGCTGACCCTGGCCAATGCCGCGGGCGGCGGCGGCCTGTTCCTCAACGTCCTCAACCTCGCTTCGCTGAGCAGTCTGGACAAAATCGCCGTGCAGACCGGCAACAGCCTGATCCTCAACTACGGCCAGAGTGGCACGCTCGATGTGCCCCTCGAACTCGCCGGCACCGGCAGCGGCAACCGCGGCGCGATCCGCTTCGACGCCAACCGCACGATCGCAGCCGACATCACCCTGACCGCCAACACGGGGATCAGCACCAACACCGTCGGCACGCCGATTGGCACCCTCGCCGGTAGCATCGGCGAAAGCGGCGGCAGCCGCAGCCTGACACTTCAAAACAATGGCGCCACCGGCACAATCGTACTGGCCGGCGACAACCATTTCACCGGCGGGGTGGTGCTCAACGCCGGCGTGCTGCGCGTCGGCCACACCGGCGCCTTCAATGCGGCCGCGCCCAACCTGCTCAGCTTCGGCAACACCACCCACGCCAAGACGGTCACGCTCGATGGCTTCTCGGTAAGCGTCGCCGGACTCGCCCAGGCGAATGCGACGGATGTCGTCGTGGTGCAAAACGCCAGTGCCACCCCGGCCACGCTGACGCTCGCCAACAGCGCGGACGCCACCTTCCGCGGCACACTCGCCGACGGCAGCGGCGGCGGCGCTTTGACCCTGGTGAAGACCGGCACGGGCACGCAGTCCCTCACCGGCACGACCAGCACCTACAGCGGCGGCACCGTGCTGCAGGGTGGCATCCTGCGCATCGCTGGCGACGGCAGTCTCGGCACCGTGCCCGGCGCAGCCGATGCCGACCATCTGCGCTTCGACGGCGGCACCCTGCAGTTTGCCTTTGCCGGCTCGGACGCCAGTCCCTCGCTGGCGGCCACGCGTGGCATCACATTGGACGCCGGGGGCGGCACGCTCGACACGCAGACGAACACGACCTACTACGCCGGGGCCATCACCGGAGCGGGCAGTCTGACCAAGAACGGCACCGGCCGACTCATCCTCGCCGGCGCCTCCGATCACACGGGGGAAATGCTGGTCAACGCCGGCATCGTCGAGATTCGCCACGCACAGGCTCTTAGCAGCACCACCGGCAGCACGGTCCTGCTCGCCGGCACCCGCCTCGATCTGAGCGGTGGCCTCACCGTCACCGGTGAAGCCCTGATCACCCCCTACCTCGCCGGCCTGAGTGGCGAAAACACCTGGGCAGGCACCGTCCAGGGCACCGTCGGCGCGACCCTGAGCTTTGAATCCGCCGTGGCCAACGGCCTCACTGTCACCGGCGACGTCAACGCCGCCGATGTCGGCGGCGGTGCCCATTCGGTCAATTTGGTCGGCGCCGGCAGCGGCGAAATCCGCGGTTCGATCTCCAACGCCCTCACCGTCACCAAGAGCGGCAGTGGCAGCTGGACCCTGAGCGGTGACAACCGCTTCACCAACGGCGTCAGTCTGACCCAGGGTGAACTCGTGCTGGCCTCGCGCGGTGCGGTCAATGCGACAACCCCCAATGCCATCAGCTTCGCCAACAACGCCAACGCCAAACTGCTCAGCATCGCCGGCACCGTTGTCACCGGCGGCCTCGCCTCGGCCACGGCAACCGGTGCCAGTGTGCAAAACGTCGGCGGCGACGCGACCCTCATCCTGCAAACCGCCACCGATCGCAGTTTCCTCGGCGCCTTCACCGACGGCATCACCGGCCGACTGTCGCTCGACAAACGCGGCCCGGCCACGCAGTTCCTCGGCGGTGCCAGCAGCCACACCGGCGACACCATCGTGCGCGAGGGCACCCTGCAACTCGGCTTCAACCTCGCCAGCGCGCCCGCCAGCCAAATCCTCGACAACGGCAGCCAGCTCGTGCTCGCCGGTGGCACCTTCGCCCTGGCCGGCGGCAGCAGCACGGCCAACGCCCAAACCCTGGCCGGCCTCACCGTCGCTTCGGGTCGCTCGGTGATCCGACTGACCCCGCACGACAGCACGCCCCAGGACCTGCTGCTCGATCTCGGCGCCATCACCGTGCAAACCGGTGGCCTGGTCGATTTCGTCCTGCCTGCCGGCACCCCCAGCGCCACCCACGGCATCCGCACCAGCACCGGCAACGATGCCGGCGGCATCCTCGGCGCCTGGGCCACGGTCGGCGCCGATTGGGCAACGGTGGTCGGCGGCAACATCGTCGCCTACACCGGCTACACCGAGATCACCCGCCTGCGCACCGGTGCCGGCGCGATCGGCCCGCTGCCGGACAACGCCTCGGCCAACGTCAAGATCATCGACGGCGGCGAAAGCGACCCCATTCTGCCGGCCAATGTCGGCGGCGTCACCCGCTTCAACACCCTGCTGCAGACGGCGACCTCCCTGACCAACGTGGATCTCACCTCGGGCAGCACCTTGCGCCTGGGCGTCTCCGGCGGCATCCGCCTGGCGGAAGGCGCCGGCGATCTCGTCATCGGCCGCGCCGTCGGCAATGGCGGCGTGCTCAGCGCCGGCGGCAGCGTCGCCGGCACGGCAGGTTCCCTCATCTTCACCGACCACGCCGCCACGCAAACGGTGACGATCAACTCCGGCATCCAAAACAACGGTGCCGGTGCGGTGAGCGTGGTGAAAAACGGCCCCGGCCTGCTGGTGCTCGCCGGCGCCGCCGGCAGCAGCTACACCGGCGGAGTCTATCTCAACGGCGGCACGATCCGGGTGTCGGCCGACACCGCCCTCGGCGCAGTGCCGGGCGCGGCGACGCCCGCCAGCCTGACCTTCAATGGTGGCACCCTGCAACTCGGCGCCGCCTTCAGCCTCCATGCCAACCGCGGCATCACCCTGCTCGAAGGGGGCGGCACTATCGACAACCAGGGTTTCAACAGCACCTACAACGGCATCCTGACCGGCCCCGGTGGCCTGACCAAACTCGGCATAACTTCAAGCACCCTGACGCTCACCCAGGCCAACAGCCACGAGGGCGTCACCACCGTCGGCGCCGGTGTTCTGCAGGTGAACCACGCCCAGGCGCTTGGCTCCACCCAGGGCGGCACGGTCGTCGCCAGCACTGCCATCCTGCGCCTCAACACCGGCATCACGGTCACCGGCGAGACCCTGACCTTGAACGGCCCCGGCAACAACCAGGGCAACCTGCAGGTGCAGAGCGGCACCGCCACCTGGGCCGGCGACCTGCTCATCGCCAACAACGCCGCCCGCATCGGCACCGGCAGCAGCACCGGCGTTCTGGTCATCGACGGCGTCATCCGCGATGGCGGCGCCAACAGCCTCAGCTACGTCGGCACCGGCGGCGGTGTGGTGCGGCTCAATGCCGTCAACACTTACACCGGCGCCAGCGACATCATCCGCGGCATCGTCCAACTCGGCACCGACAATGCCCTGCCAACCACCACCACGCTCAAGCTGCTCACCAACACCGTCGTCACGGAAACGGTCGCCCTCGACCTCAACGGCCACCACCAAACCCTCGCCGGCCTGCTGCACGGGGTCGTCTCCCTGGTCGACAACAACTTCATCACCAACAGCCAGTCGGACACGACCGCCACCCTGACAGTGAACCAATCGGCCAACACCACTTACCACGGTCGCATCGAGGGCAACCTCGACCTCGTCAAGGACGGCACCGGCACCCTGACCCTGACCAGCACCTACAACCTCGCGGCTCCGGTCGCCACCCAGCACGACTACACCGGCAAAACCACGATCCGCGGCGGCACCCTGGCGCTCAGCGGCACCGGCCGCCTCGCCGGCACGCCCTGGATTCAAGTCGATGCCGGAGCGACCTTCAGCGTCGCAGGCGTCAGTGGCGGCAGTTACACGCTGACCGAGCAGGTGCTGTC
>JAEYYS010000498.1 GCA_023428335.1 Verrucomicrobiota bacterium
CCGAAAAGCGCCCCCAGCTCTTCGACCTGCTCGCCGACCCCCATGAAGACCGCAACCTCGCCAAGGACCACCCCGACCTCGTCGCCCGCCTCGCCGCCAAACTCCAGTCCTGGTGGCCCGTCACGCAACGGCAGGTTCTGACCGAATGGACGGATGCGCCGGGGGTGTGGAAGACGCCAGAGTGAGTTGCAAGTTTCAGGTTGAAGGTTTCAAGTTTCAAGTGGGGCGGGACCCGAAATGCTGCAGCCCTGCTGCAGCTTTCTCCACCGCAGCCATCTGCGGTGGGGATGCGGTTTCCGGCCGAACACCCTGGCATGGTCAAGACAAGGGTGGAGCAAACTCGGAAACCTTCCGCATCTGAAGATCTTCGGCGATGCCCAGAGATCTACGCAGCTTGATGAATTCGGCTTCAGTCAACGGCCCCTCGACGCGGGGTTGCTGGGCGTCGAGAATCCAATAATCCACCACATTGGGATCCTTTTCCATCCATGTGTCATTCGGATCCTGTGGATTGGAGCGCTTCAGCCCTTGACGTTTAGCAATGATAAATCTGCCATCCGTCGCGCATTCAACGACCAAACTCGGGATGATTGGCGTTCCTTCGCCACTTCGCCCCGGATTGATTTCAATCTCAAGCGCCGAGGTACGACTGATAAAATAGTCTACCGCCAAATGCGCAGAGAAATCGGCAACCGCAGGCGACGGGAACCGAAACCCCGTCCGCTTCATCTCCTGAAAAAGGTAAATCCCGAACGCAGAAAACAGAACCCCAGCAATGGCCAAAGCACCTCGAATCGCCCACCAAAGGTCTTTCATGCAGGTGGATAAGCTTCCAAAATGCGCTGAAAACCGGCATCGCCGCTTTGGTGGCTGAAAATCTCTCTCATCGTCATGATCTCACTGAGCTTGAACCATCTCGGCAAATCTTTCAGGGCAGCCTCGACTTCCGGGATGTGCTCGTAAAAGCATACGGCGACGCAAGTGAGCAGATCCTCCTCCGCAGTCTGTCCCCGAGGCTGTCGGCAAGACCAGTCAGCGAATTCGTAAATCGAACGAATGTCCGCCTCCCTATAAGGATAGTCGTAGGCGCGCTTGAAGACATCGCGGAGATTCGACCACAGGCTGTAGGGCGTCTCAACATACTCGAAGACGTCTTCTCGTTTTCCGAATCGCCGATGAGCTTCTGCGAGCCATTCCTTGTTCATAGTTTCAAGTTGACAGTATTCTTCATCCTCCCCTGCCAGAACAAGGTCTCCCCAAAGAGGCCGAGTCCGCACCAAAGCCACCGGGTAGATAGACGTGGTTCCTGAACGGCTGACATGACTAGAGGCTCTTCGACACGGGAACGACCGTCAAGAAAAAGCCCTCCCCTTCCGCGCATTCCGTGTCTTCCGTAGGCCGCCCAAAGGGTTCGGGCTTCCTGCCCCTCTGCGAAATCTGCGGACCTTCTGGGTCTAGGGGACTGACCGGACGTGGTGGCAGAGCGGCGCAGAAGCGCCGCACAATCTCCAAAGCGCTACGCGCGGTCGTGGGCCAGCCACCATCCAGGTCGTCTCCGCACTTGGCCCATTCACTCAGAATCAGCGTCTCATCAGCGTCAAATCAGCGGTTCATCACCGGATTGGGACGCCAGTGGCGCACGGTCGACGGTCCGTCCTCCAGCCCTTCCGAGGCACCTCCAGTCTCAAAAAGATCCTGTGATTCTCAAATATGAGCTCCGATTTGCCAAATCCGATCTCATGTTGCCCACACCATGAGATCATATCGACCCCAACATGAGATCATGTTGCCGGCACCATGAGATCGCATCGACCCCAACATGAGATCGCTTTGCCGGCACATCGAGATCGCATCGACCCCAACCCAGGATCGCTTTGCCGGTACATCGAGATCACATTGCCCACGACCTGATCTCATGTTGACCCCAACATAAGGTCGCTTTTTGGGGTGCTTCAGCCGGAACAGGGCGGACGAAGATTCCCGGGTTCCGCCGCGTCAACACGGTCCTCAGGCCGGGCGTGTCCCCTTGCAGTCCGGGTAGGTGCTGCAGCCCCAGAAGTCTCCTTGCGCCGACTTGCGGCGGCGCATGGGTTGGTGGCATTGCGGGCAGTCGGGCGAGGGTTCAGCGTGCTTCTGGCCTTCGCGTGCTTGCAGGCGCTTGGTCATCAGGCGCTCGCTGAAGCCGCCGGTTTCTTCGAAGGCTTTCCCCTGGGCTTCGATCTGGCTTTTCAGCATGTTCAGGGCGCGGCCGATGAGGATGAGCATGGCGTTGGCCACCACCACCGCGTCAGGGGCATCCAGCCAGCGGGCGTATTTTTTCCGCTGTTGCAGGGCATGCTTGGCGGACTCATGCACGGCGTCGTCAGTGAAGGGGGCCTGATCCAGGGAGATGGCATTGACGGCTTTGGCCTCGGGGGAATGCACCGACCAAGGGAGTTGGTCGCGGTCGAGGATGAAGATTTCGTAATCCCCGCGCAGTTCGCTCAGGCTGGCGCGGGCGACGTCCGTGAGCTTCATCTCCGTATCCTTGGAAGTGGCGGACCGCTCCGAGCCTTCGATGATGTTCTGGCGACCACTGCGCGCCGCCTGGGTCATCTGGTCGTATTGACGGCCCTTGGGATCGTAAAATTTGGCGCCTGCCTCACGGGGGTCAAAGGTGAGAAAGCGGCGGCAGAAGCTCAGCGTTTCGAGCTGCACGAGGGTGGCCAGCGTGAAAGTGTGCAGTTTCCGGAAGCCCCCGCGTTTATCGAACATCTCAGGCATGCGACGCCAGAGTGGTCAAAACCATTAAGAATGTCAATGCAGTCCTGGAACCAAGGACGTGAGGAAGGACCTCATTGACGTCATTGACCTCATTGACGGCGTTGTCAGCAACGTCAATGAGGTCAGTCAGGTCACCACTCCCCCACTCCCCTCCGGGGGGCTTGTTTACGTCCCCATCAACCCGACCGGCCCAAGCTCCGCGCCGGGGAAGACCTTGGCGAGGTCGCCGGCGCTGAGGTCGAAGCTGGCGCGCAGGACTTCGGCGAAGACGCGTCGGAAGTCGGTCTCGGCGTGCAGGCCGCCGGGGCCGGGGGTGTTGAGGTTGAGGTCTTCCGCGGCTTGGATCGGCCAGGAGCCGAGCACGCGGCCGCCGCGGACGCGGTCGCCCAGGGCCAAAAAAGCAAAACCGCGGCCGTGGTCGGTGCCGAGGCTGGCGTTTTCATACAGGCGACGCCCGAACTCGGTGGTGATCATGACGGTGTAGTTTTTCCGTCGCGCGCGCAGGTCGAGATCGAAGGCGGCGAGACCTTCGGCAAGCACGCGGATGCGCTCGGCCTGCGGACCGGTGCTGGCGCCCTGGAAGAAGTGGGTGTCCCAGCCGCCGAGATCGACGCAGGCGACACGCAGGCCGACCTGGGCTTTGATGAGCCGGGCGACCTCGCGCAGGCCGTCGCCAAAGGCATCCGTGGGATAGACCGCACCGTTCTCGGGCGCCGCGCCGCGACCCTGCAGGGCGCGCACGCGCTCGAAGAGATCGATCGTCTCGACCCCGCGTCGCCCGAGCAGGGTGACCTCCGCGCCGTAGAGCGTGGCCAGGGCCTGGCGCGCGTGCTCGGGATTGCCCTGGCGACCGGGCCGCAGGACGAGGTCGTCAAGCTTTTCCAGCACACTGACCGCCGGCGCGCCGCGCAGGCACTCGGGCAGGACGCGACCCACCGCCACCGCGGCGAGGGCCGACGCACTGCCGCCAGCCTGCAGGCGCAGGAACCGTCCAAGCCAGCCACCCCCGGCGGGCGGGCCGTGCATGGAATCGCCATGCTCCATCTGGTCCTGGCAGTCGAAGTGCGAGCCGCTGGTGTTGTCGACCCCGACCGACTGCACCGCGCCGAAGCGCCCATTCTTCCAGGCCGCTTCCAAGGGGCGCAGGGCCGGGTGCAGGCCGTAGCGGTCATCGAGGCGGATCACGTCGCTTTGCGGAATCGCCAACCCGGGGCGGAGGCGACGGTAGCGATCGTCGGCATGGGGCACGAGCAGGTTGAGAGTGTCGGCCCCGCCGCGCAGGAAGACGTGGACGAGGATGTGCCCTTCCTCGACCGACGCGTCCGCAGCCGTCAGACCCGGCGCGGCGGCGAGGGCGAGCTTGGAGATCAAGGAGCGGCGGGACAGGACCATGAGGGATAAGGGATAAGGGATAAGGGATAAGAACGACGAACCGCGAGTCTAACAACGTTGGAAGGCGGGGCTGGCGAGCAGGAGGCCGAGGTGTTCGGCGGCTGGGGCGGACGCGAGGGTGGCGCGTTCGGTGGAATCGGGGCTGCGGCCGATGAGGTGGCGGAACCAGGCGTCGGGGCCGGCGGGGTCGAGGGCGCGACGCAGGGAGGTGAGATCGATGCGGACGCCGGGCTGACGGTTTTCAGCGAGGGCGAAGGCGACATTCCAACGCCAGAGCAGCGTGCCCATCCAGGGCAGTTCATCGTCGGGATAACCGTCGGGCGTCGGATACTGGAACAGGCCGTGCCCCATGCGCTGCAGCGGTTCGAGCAGGGGTTTGTCGGCCTGGGTATCGGCAGCGAGACCGCGCAGGGCGGAGACGAGGAACTTGAAGGGCCGCTTGAACAACTGACCGCGACTGGCGGCAAACTCGGGCGAGGTGAAGAGCATCCGCAGCAGCGGCCGGATCTCGCCACCGCTGCGCTCGAACTCGGCGGCGAGACAGGCCACCAGGGACTCCGGCGGCTCCAGGCTGACGAAGCGTCGGCAGAGTTTGGTGGCGATGAAGCGGGCGGTCGAGGGATGCGCGCAGACGATGTCGATCAGCCAATCGAGATCGCGGGCGCCGAGCCCCGCCGGGATGCGCCGGCCGAGCACCACCTTTTCGCCATCGTCATGCCAGTCGGCACGGAAGAAGGCGGCCGAGGGATTGCGGGCGAGGAAGCGCTTGCGGTCAAAGGTCCAGCCGCTCAGGCAGCGCGCCGCCTCGAGCACGTCCTTCTGGCTGTAACCGCCGTTGACGCCAAGCGTGTGCAGTTCGAGCAGCTCGCGCGCATAGTTTTCGTTGGGCAGCTCCTTCGTGCCTCGGCGCACCTTGTTGGAGACACCGTCGAGATAGACCAGCATGGCCGGTGAGGTCGCCGAGGCGCGGATGAGGTCGCGAAAGTTGCCGAGGGCGTGGCGACGGATGACGTCGCGGTCATCGCTGGGCTTGAGGTAGATGCAGTCGCCCTTTTCGAGGTCGATGTTGAGGTGGTCGGTCCAGAACTCGACCATGACTTCGAAGAGCTGGCGCCGGCTGTACACCGCTCGCAGCAGGGCGTGGCGGGTGAGTTCGTCGCGCAGCACGGGCTTGCGAAACTCATAGGCGTCGCCGGCGCTGAAGTAGAGGCTTTCAAAGCGTTCGGCGCGCAGGTCGCAGGCGGTGTCGTCGATCCGCTGCGGCTGCAACTGCTGCTCCAGCCAGGCTTCGCGCCCAATCCGGCGCAGGCGCTCGAGATCGCCGGGCCAGGGCCCGAAGGCGGCGCGGCTGAGCAGGTGGAAATCCGCATCGATGACGTCGCCGGACGGCGGCGACATCCGCTCGGGCACGGCCTCGCCGAAGAACTCGCGATTGAGGCCGCTGATGAGGCGATCGCAACCGGTGAGGGCCGCCGAGGCCAGGGCGGCGGCGCGCAGCCAGGCTCGGCGGGTTGATTTCATGCGGCGGGGGTTGTGAGCGGAGCTGCGGGAACCTTGCCGCCACCGAAGAGCGCGCGCACCTGCAGGCCGGCACCGATGACGGCCAGCAGGGGCAGCAGGACAAACCAGCCGACCACTGGCAGCAGGGCGACGCAGACGAGGGTCAGCCCGCCGTGCTTGACCTGGCGCCAGGGTTCGGCCTGCGGCCAGAGTCGCTCGCCAAGCAGCGCCGCCGTGCCACCGGCACCGAGCAGGCCCCAGGTGAGCAGGACACCGCCGAGCAGGGCGGCCACCGCGCCCATCTTCGGCAGTTTCGACAGCACCGAGATGACGGCGATGCCGGCGATCAATACCGTCAGGCCGCAGAAGAAACTGCGCAGCAGGCCGCGCTCGGCGAGGCGGCGCAGGCGCTGCGTGCGCTCGGGCCAGAGACCGGCGGCGAGGATCCACAGGGCCGGCAGGGCGATGACAAAGGCGGCGGCGACGAGCAGCCAGGTGAAGACGGTGGAGAAGAGCATGGCGACGGGTCTAACGGGAGGTGGAATCTTCGGTCACGGATTTTTGCAATTTCTGCGGGCGCTTCGGCCGCAGTTCCTGCCAGCGGGTCGCCTGCTCCGGCGTCAGTTCACCGGCGACGGTATCCGCGGCGCGATCGAGGATGTCCCAGGTGCGGGCCTCGGCTTCGTGTCGCCAGGCCTGCAACTCATCGAGCGCGCGGTCGACATGGGCTTCGAGGCGCGGGCGCTGATCGACATCAGGCTCAAGCTTGTCGATCTGGCGCAATGCGGCCCAACGGATGAACTCCGGCGTGCCGCTTTTCTTATTCCAGGTCTGGTGTGAGAGCACGCCGAGGATGAAGCCGGCACCGCTGGCGATGACGACGGCGAGGGCGATCAGGCAACCGGCTTTGAAGCGGCTTGTCATGGCAGGGGCAGTTCGGGGACGAGGGTGGTTTCAATCCAGGCCGTCAGCGACGAGGCCGAGGCGGCCTGCCAGCCGGCGAGGCCGAGACTGACGGTGAAGAGCAGCACGCAGGCGCAGAGGGCGCGGCGACCGAACAGCGCCAGCCATTCGTCGAGCGGCTCGGGGCGGGCCGCCCGCCAGCGCGCCACCACCGCTGTGGCCAGGCCCAGCGAGGCAGGTTCCGGCGGATCCGCCGGCGCGCGACGGGCCGCGTCGAGCAGGCGCTGCAAGCGGGGTTGGAGGGAATCAGGCATAAGGAAAAAGGGATAAGGGAAAAGAACAGCGAACCGAGAACCGAGAACAACTATGAATCAAATTCCGGTGGCAGCAGGCGACGGGCGAGGGTGTGGAGTTTGCGGCGGGCGCGCAGGGTGCGCATCTTGACCATGGGTCGGCTCCAGCCGGTGAGGGCGGCGACCTCGGCGGTGCCGCGTTCTTCGAGATCGACTAGGGTCAGGACGAGCCGCTCGGCGGGCGCAAGCTGGGCGAACAGGCGTTGCACCAGCGCACGCGCCTCCGCAGGCCGGGTCTCCGGCTCCGTGCTGCGCGGGTCGGCGAGGAAATCCAGCCAGGCGCGCTCGCCCTCGCCGAGGTCGGCGTGTCGCCACTCGGGACGGGCGCGCTCGGCACGCAGGGCATCGAGGCAGGTGCGTACGGTCAGCCGGCTCACCCAGTGCTCGAACGGCACGCCCGCGCGCTCCTGGTAGCGGTCGAGCTTCTGCAGCAGCTTGAGGAACACCTCCTGCACCAGATCCTCCTCGCTCTCGCGTCGCGGCAGGTGGTGGCGCACCCAGCGACGCACCAGCGGGTGCAGGTGCTCGACAAGGGCACGGGCCGCGGCCGCCTCGCCCTCGCGGGCGCGGCGCACAACTTCCTGCACATCGAGATCCGCAAACATCAGGCGCGCAGTCTATGGACAAAGGGAGGGACACACCAAGCGCCAAACGCGGCGTGCTGGGCAGCGGTCACGGAATTTCCTCCGAACTTGAAACCTGAAACTTGAAACCTGAAACTTCCCTCACCCTGCCAAATCCGACACAACCTTTGCCGGAAAGCCGAGCCTGTGCGTACGTTACACAACGCACCAACCACCGCATGAAACTGTCCCTTCTGCCCGCGCTCTGCGCCCTCCTCCTGCCGCTGTCCGTTTTCGGACAGGACGGCTTTACACCGTTGTTCAACGGTCGCGACCTCTCCGGCTGGGAGGGCGACCCCAAACTTTGGAAGGTCGAGGACGGCGCCATCGTCGGCACCTGCACCGGTCCGGACAGCCCCGAGCACAACACCTTCCTGATCTGGCGCGGCGGTCTGGTGAAGGACTTCGAACTGCGCGCCAAGGTGCGGGTCGAGGGCGACAACAATTCCGGCATCCAGTACCGCAGCCGCCTGCTCGAGGGCTTCGGCACCTGGGCGATCACCGGTTACCAGTGCGACATCCATCCGGCGGTGCAGCACACGGCGATGACCTATGAGGAGAAGGGCCGCGGCATCTTCGGTCTCAACGGCCAGAGCGTCGTGCTCGACCCGGCCGGCGGTCGCTGGCTGGTCGCCGAGCGTGACCCGGTGCAGGTCGACGTCGCACAGTGGCAGGAGTACACGATCATCGCCCGCGGCAACCACCTCGTGCATCAGGTCAACGGCAAGCTCACCTCCGAGCTGACCGACTACGATGAGAAGGGCCGCGCGCTTGAGGGCCTGCTGGCGATCCAGCTGCATCGCGGCAATGCCAACCGCGTTTTTGTCAAGGACATCCGGATCAAAACGCTGACCGATGCCAAGGTCATCCCCTTCGAGAAGTCGAACATCCCCTCCGACGCCCAGCGCATCGAGAAGCCGGTGACCAACAATCCGCAGGGCAAGGTCCCGAACCCCGCGCCGAAGGCCGCTCCGAAGGCCAAGGCTGGTGCGAAAGCCGGTGCCAAAGCGGCCGCGAAAGCCGCGCCGAAGGGCAAGGCGGCGCGCCCGCAGGCGGTCGGTCCGGCCATCGGCGAAAACAAGGCGACCCCGGTCGCCCGCATCAAGGCCCTACCCGGATTTGAAGTGGAACTGCTGTACTCCGTGCCCGGTGGCGAGCAGGGATCGTGGGTGGCGCTCGCCCAGGACGACCAGGGCCGGATCTATGCCAGCGATCAGTATGGCGATCTCTACCGCTTCAACGCCCCGGCCGCCGGCCAGCCGCTGCGCCAGGCCGACGTCAAGAAGCTGCCGCTCAACATCCGCGCCATCAACGGCATGGTCTTCGCCTACGGCGCCCTCTACGCCGGCGTCAATGACTACGAGCAGAAGACCACCAGCGGCCTGTACCGCATCACCGACAGCAATGGCGACGGCGATCTCGACAAGGCCGAGCTGCTGCGCGCCTTCGATTCGAAGAGTGATCACGGCGTGCACAAGGTGGTGCCGACACCCGATGGCAAGGGCCTGTACCTGATCACCGGCAACAATGCCATCATCGAGGGCGGTCCGATCGACGGCACCGCCGCCAGCTCGCCCGTGCCGAAGATCTGGGGCGACGACCACCTGCTGCCGCGCATGCCCGATGGCCGCGGTCACAACCGCCACGTGCTCGCGCCTGGCGGCATCGTTTACCGACTGGATCCGGATGGCAAAAACTTCGAGATCTTCGCCTCCGGCTTCCGCAACATCTACGGCGGCGGCGTCAACCGCGACGGCGAGCTGTTCACCTATGACGCCGACATGGAGTACGATTTCAACACCTCCTGGTACCGTCCGACCCGCGTCAACCACGTCGTCAGCGGCGGCGAGTACGGCTGGCGCAACGGCGCCGGCAAGTATCCGGAGTTCTATGCCGACAACCTGCCCGCCACCCTCAACATCGGCCCAGGCTCGCCCACCGGCACCACCTTCGGCTACGGCGCCAAGTTCCCCGCCAAATACCAGGAGGCCTTCTACGTGCTCGACTGGAGCTGGGGCAAACTCTACGCCGTGCATCTGCAGGAAGCCGGCGCGTCCTACACGGCCACCAAGGAGGAGTTCATCACCGGCGCTCCCTTGCCCCTGACCGATGCCTTCATCGGCAAGGACGGCGCGATGTACTTCGCCATCGGCGGTCGCCGCGTCCAGTCCGGTCTCTACCGCGTCAGCTACACCGGCAAGGAGAGCACGGCCCCGGTCGCCCTCACCGCGCGTCCCTCGCCCCTGCGCGACCTGCGCCATCAGCTCGAAGCCTTCCATGGCAAGCAGGACCCGAAGGCGGTCGACGCCGCCTGGCCGCACCTCAACCACGCCGACCGCCACATCCGCTGGGCGGCGCGCACGGTGCTTGAGCATCAGCCGGTCGCCACCTGGCAGGAGCGCGCCTTGAAGGAGAGCGACACCGCTCGCCAGCTCGAAGCCCTGCTCGCCCTGGCCCGCGTCGCCGGCAAGTGCCCGAGCCATCGCCCGGCCGAGTTCCAGCCTGATGCCGCCACCCGCGACGCCCTGCTCGCCGCGCTGCTCAAGCTCGACTTCGCCAAACTGTCGCCCGAGCAGCAGATGACCCACGTGCGCACCCTGCAGATCGCCCTGCACCGCTTCGGTGATCCCGAGGCCGCGACGATCCAAAAACTCATCGCCCAGCTCGATCCCGCCTACCCGGCGCCGAGCTTTGAACTGAACTGGCTGCTGACCGAAACGCTCGCCCACCTGCAGGCGCCCAACACCGCCGCCAAGGCGCTGGCCTTGATCGACGCCGCTCCCGCCCAGGAACCGCAGATCGAGTTCGCCCGCAGCCTGCGCCACCTCAAGGCCGGCTGGACCCCGGAACTGCGCACGAAGCAGCTCGAATGGTTCCTCACGGCCGCCTCCTTCCGCGGCGGCGCCAGTTTCAGCAAGTTCATCGAGTTCATCCGCAATGACAGCCTCGCCACGTTCACCGATGCCGAGAAAACCCAGCTCGCCGCGCTGATCGACAAGAAGCCCGAGGTGAAGAGCGCCTATGAAAACGTCGGCGCCATCTTCATCGGTCGCACGCCGACGATGTGGACGCTCGAGCAGCTCAGCGCCGCCGCACGCGACGGCATGAAGAACCGCGACTTCGACAACGGCCGCAAGATGTTCGGCGCCGCCGCCTGCTTCGCCTGCCACCGCTTCGGCAACGCCGGCGGCATGACCGGCCCCGACCTCACCGGTGCCGGCGGTCGCTACAGCCCGCACGACCTGCTTGATCAAATCATCAACCCGAGCAAGGAGATCAACGAACAGTTCGCCCCGATCATCGTCACCAAGAACAGCGGCGAAATCGTCAGCGGCGTCGTCGTCAACCTGAATGGCGACACCGTGACGCTGAACACCGACCTCAGCGATCCCGACCAGCGCGCGACGATCGACCGCAAGGAGGTCAAGAGCATCGAGGTCAGCAAGGTCTCGCCCATGCCGCCCATGCTGCTCAACATGCTGACGCAGGAGGAGGTGCTCGACCTGCTCGCCTACGTGCTCAGCGGCGGCGACCGCGCCAACGCGATGTTCAAGAACTGAGGTTCTGCGACTGCCGGCCGCCGTTCGTCACCGACGAG
>JAEYYS010000147.1 GCA_023428335.1 Verrucomicrobiota bacterium
GCTGGAGCCGCAGCCACCGGTGCTCAGCCCGCACGACGCCTATGTCCAGTCGGTCAGCCCCTTCGCCTCCGTCCATCTCGCCGCCCATCGCTGACCTGCCATGTCGCTCACGCTCAAGGCCGGTCTGGCTGTCCTGGCATTCGCGGCACTGGTGCTCGCGGCCCATGAGGCGGTGCTGCGCCTGACCCCGCCGCCGCCCGATCCGCATGTGCTGGGTCTGGCTTGGCTGAAGGCCGAGTACCAGGTGCCGGACGAGGCCTTCGCCAAGATCACCGCCCTGCACGAGGAATACTTCGCCCGCTGCGACGCCATGTGCGCGCAGATGATTGGCGCCCACCGGCCGGCGCTGCCACGGGCCGCCCGCAACCTCGGTCCGCGCGACATGGAGCGACTGCGCCAGCGTGCCGCCGCCGAGGCGCGTGCGCGCGAAAAGGCCCTCTGTGAAACCTGCCTCGACACCATGGTGGCGCACCTGCAGGCCGTTGCCGCGCTCATGCCGGCCGGCCAGGGCGAGCGCTTCCTCAAGGATCTCCTGCCGAAACTGGTCAACCCGCGCGAGCTGCAGGAGCTGCGCGCCTCCTCCCGGCCCGTCCAATGACCGAGCCGCCGGACGACGAGGACAGGCATCTCATGACCGCTCTGGCGAGCGGCAATGATCCCGCCCTCAACGTCCTCATGCGCCGTTGGGCGCCGCGCCTGATCGCCTACTTGGAACGTCTCACCGGCAGCCATGCCAGCGCCTGCGACCTCGTTCAGGAAACCTTCGTGCGCGTCTACAAACACCGGCACCGCTACCGGCCCGCGCAAAAATTCTCGACCTGGCTGTTCGCCATCGCCGGCAACCTGGCGCGCAATCAGGCGCGCTGGCAGAAGCGCCACCCGCTCACCCTCATGGAGCCCGAGGAACTGCACCGGGCGGCTCCGCACAGCGAAACCCCGACCCCGGCGGAAAGCCTGGAAACCCTGGAACGCGCTGAAGCCGTGCGCAGCGCAGTCCTGCAACTGCCGGCCGAGCAGCGCGAGACCCTCGTGCTGTCCGCCTACGAGGGCCTCTCCCATGCCGAGATCGCGGAAATCATGGAGACGACCCCGAAGGTCGTCGAAATGCGCCTCTACCGCGCGCGCCGCGAACTCAAGGAGCGCCTGCACAAGCTGCTCTGAACGGCTCTGTGACGCACGCGCCCATTGACAGGCGGGGGCTTTCTTCGCTAACAAGGGACTGCCCATGAACCTGCCCAACCAGCTGACCGTCGCCCGCCTCGCGCTCACGGGCCTGTTTGTGGCCTGTTTCTACCTGCCCTGGGCCAACGCCCACTCGGTCGCCCTGCTGGTCTTCGCCCTCGCCTCGATCACCGATTACCTCGACGGCGCCATCGCCCGGGCGCGCAACCTGGTGACCAACTTCGGCAAGCTCTTCGATCCGCTCGCCGACAAGATCCTCATCGCCGCCGCCTTCATCCTGCTCTCGGTTGAGCACGTCATCCCGTCCTGGATCACCATCCTCATCCTGGCCCGCGAATTCTTCGTCACCGGCATCCGCCAGATCGCCGCCAGCCAGGGCGCCGTGCTGGCGGCGGAAAAGCTCGGCAAGCACAAGATGCTCTGGCAGATCCTCACCGTGCTGTACTTCCTGCTCGCCGCCGCCTCCAAGGAACCGCTGCTCGCCGGCCTCGGCCCGGCCTTCGCGCCCTCGCCCCTGCATGACTGGATCGGCGGCACCATCATCACGATCACCACCGCGCTCACCCTCGTCTCCGGCCTGAGCTACTTCTGGAAAAACCGCCGTCTCTTCGCCGACGCCTGATCCGCGCCCGCCCGGCAATGTCTGCGACCGCGGCCGCGTTTGCTCCAGTGCATGATGCTGCCGAATCCCGCCCGCCGCGCTCTCCTGCCCCTGTTATTGGGGCTCGCCCTCGCCGCCAGCCCGGCCCGCGCCGAGCCCGCCGTCGATCTGGCCGACCGCCTGCACCTGCTCACCGACCGCAGCCTCATGGCCGAAGTCAGGGGCCTGGAATGGCGACTGCATGAGCCGGTGCCGCAACCGCTGGCGCAATCGCCGCTGGTGGGTTCCTACGCGACGGTGATCCGCGACGGCGACCTGTTCCGCGCCTGGTACCGCGCCAGCGATCCCGCCTACCGGGGCGAGACCGCCAGCGGGCATCCCGGCGAGATCACCTGCTACGCCGAGAGCCGCGACGGCCAGGAGTGGAGCTTCCCCAAGCTCGGCCTGTTCGAGGTCGGCGGCCGCCGCGACAACAACGTCGTGCTCGCCGGTCAACCGCCGTTCAGCCACAATTTTTCGCCCTTCCTCGACACCCGCCCCGGCGTGCCGCCTGAGGAACGCTACAAGGCCGTCGCCGGCCACCCGGGACACCAGCGCCAGGTGCGCACCGACGGCCTGCACGGCTTCGTCTCCGCCGACGGCCTGCGCTGGCGCAAGCTGGAGGGCGGCCCCATCCTTGCCTACGATCCGTCCTGGTCGCATGCCTTCGATTCGCAGAACAGCGCCTTCTGGTCCGAGGCCGAAGGCTGTTACGTCTGCTACTTCCGCACCTGGGCGCCGCATGCGGGCGTGAAGGCGGGTGACGCCGCCGGCAGCGAAGCGGGGCGCAAGGGCGAGCTGCGCGGCATCAGCCGCGCCACCTCGGCGGATTTTCGCACCTGGAGCCGACCGGTGGCCATGAACGCCAACCTGCCCGGCGAGCATCTTTACACCAGCCAGACCCATCCCTACTTCCGCGCGCCCCATCTCTACATCGCCCTGCCCACCCGCTACATGGCCGGTCGCCTCGGCGCCGGCAAGGCGCACTCCATGCTCGGCTCGACCGACATCCTGCTGATGACTTCGCAGGCCGGTTC
>JAEYYS010000070.1 GCA_023428335.1 Verrucomicrobiota bacterium
GAGGAGGACAAGAAGAAGGCCGACGAGGCCTTCGCGGCCGACAAGAAGGCCCGCGAGGAGAAACTCGCCAAGGAACAGCAGTTTGCCGGCTGGGTCTTTGAGGTTTCGGAATACACCGTCAACAACCTGTTCAAGAAGCGCGCGGAAATCGTTCGCTCCAAGCAGGAGCCTGCCGCGGGTGCTCCCGCCGCACCTGCAGCCCCGCAGGGCGCTGCGCCTGCGGTCAGGCCGGTGCTGCCGGGCGCGCCGCCCAGTCTGACGACGCCACCGGTGCCGCTGCCGAGCGCGCCGAAGACCGAGATCAAGCCGGCTGCCGACCCCGCGGCGAATCCGGCGGCACCGAAGAACTGAGTTCGCGATCTTGCCACGACGGCGGCCCTGTCCGGGGCCGCCGTTTTTCTTGGGCCGCGCCACTCTGTCTTGACGCCCGCCCGGCGCTGTGGCCACTTGCGCAACGGACATGCCACGAATCCCGTCCAGCTTCCGTCGCCCCTTCTGGAGCCTGCTGTTGCTGGGCGCGGTCTCGTTCGCGTTGTATGCCGTCTTTGCCCGGGTCCACTATGATTGGAACTGGCAGCGTGCCTGGCAGTATCGCGGTCAGTTTGTTCAGGGGTGGTTGCTGACACTGGGCTTGTCGCTTGCCGCCATGGCCCTGAGTGTGCTCGTTGGATTTGCGCTCATGCTCGGCCGGCGCGCGCGGAACGAGCCCCTGCGGCTGTTTTGCACGGGCGCGGTTGAACTGCTGCGAGGCTCGCCGCTGCTCGTCCAGTTGCTGGTCGGCTACTACATTCTCGCCACGGCTGTGCATCTCGATTCGCCGCTGCTGGTCGGCATCCTCCTGCTGGCCTGCTTCGAGGGGGCCTATCTCGCCGAGATCTTCCGCGGCGCGGTGGAAAGCATCAGTCACTCCCAGCTTGAGGCGGCGCGTGCGGTCGGTTTCGACCGCTGGCAGACCTACCGTTTCGTCATCCTGCCGCAGGCGGTGCGGCGCGCGCTGCCGGGCACCACAGGTCAGCTGGTTTCGCTCATCAAGGATTCGTCGCTGCTCTCGGTCATCGGTGTTGAAGAGCTGGTGCAGAAGGTGCGCATCCTGAATTCCGGAAGTTACACCTCGCTCGAAGGCTACCTGCCGCTGGCCATGGCCTATCTGGTTGTCACCCTGCCGCTGTCCTGGTATGCCCGGCGCCTGGAAAGGAGGTTCGCCTATGAAACTTGAGGCGATCGATCTGACCAAACGCTACGGCGCTTTTCAGGCCCTTGCCGGCGCCTGCTTCGCCACCGGCGGCGAAGCGCGTGTGGTCGCCCTGCTCGGGCCGAGCGGCGGCGGCAAGTCCACCCTGCTGCGCGTACTCGGCGGCCTGCTGCTGCCGGAGGTGGGCGAGGTGCGCATCGATGGCGAGGCCCTGCCTCATGAGCCGGCGGCGGCGTTGGCGGTGCTGCGCCGCAACGGCTTTGTCTTCCAGGGCTACAACCTGTTTCCCCACCTGAGCCTGCAGGAAAACATCACGCTGCCCCTGCGCGAGGTCCACGGCCAGAGCGACTCGGCCGCCGCGGCGCGGGCGCTGGAACTGCTCGAGCGACTTGGCCTTGCGGAGCATCGCCACAAGCGCCCGGCCGAACTCTCCGGCGGCCAGCAGCAGCGCGGCGCCATCGCCCGCGCCCTGGCGCCGCGCCCGCGCCTGCTGCTGCTCGATGAACCGACCTCGGCACTCGACCCGGTGATGACCGGCGAGGTGCTCGATGTCGTCCGCGAACTCGCCGAGGGCGGCCAGCAAATCGTGCTCGCCACCCATGAGATCCACTTTGCCCGGCACGTCGCCGACTGGGTGGTCTTCCTGGCCGGCGGCCGCGTGCAGGAAAGCCGGCCGGCGGCGGATTTTTTCCGTGAGCCAGCCTGCGAGGCGGCACGCGACTACCTGGGCGGCCTGTCCAGGTACCACTGAGTCGCCGGCAAAATGCAAAGGCCGCCCCGCCGCTGTCGTACAGGCAGGTGCGTGCGTCTTTTTCTCCATGCCGCCGGCCGCTGGTCCGGCTTGCTTGCCGTGCTGGCGGCGACGGCTTCATCTGTCGTTGCCGCGGAGGTGTTTTTCGAGGATCGCGTCGCGCCCCTGCTGGAGCAGCGCTGCCGCGAATGCCACAATCCGCAGACCCGCCGCGCCAACCTCGATCTCAGCAGTGCCGAAGCCCTGCTGCGCGGCAGTGACTCCGGGCCCGTGGTCAAGCCGGGCGATCCCCAGCACAGCACGCTCTATGAAATGGTCCACACCGGCGAGATGCCGCGCAAGGGCGACAAATTGACGGCGGAGCAGATGCACTGGATTGAGGACTGGATCCGCGGCGGGGCGCGCTTCCGCAGTGCGCCGGTGGCCGAGGCGCGCCTGCACAAGCACGACGTGCTGCCCGTGCTGCTGCTGCGCTGCACGGCCTGCCACGGCGCCGAACTCCAGCGCGGCGGGCTCGACCTGAGGCAACCGGAAAACCTGCTCACCGGCGGCACCGCCGGTCCCGCCGTTGTGCCCGGCAAGCCCGCCGCCAGCCTGGCCTTGCAGCGCGTCGAGCAGGAACTCTGCCCGCCCAAGGATCAGTTGCTCAAGTACTTCGTCGAGCGCCCCTCGTCGGTGGAGATCGACAAGCTGCGTGAGTGGATCGCCAGCGGCGCCTCGATGCGCGAGACGCCGCCCGATGCCGCCAATGGCGAGCCGGACCCGCTGGTCACCGAGGCCGACCGCGCGCATTGGGCCTTTCAAAAGCTGCCGGCGCGCGTGCCGGTGCCGGCGGCGGACGGGGCGACGCCGCTGCGGCCGGTCGATGCCTTCCTGCGCGTGCGTCAGCGCGAGCGCGGGCTCGACTTCGCCCCCGAGGCGCCGCGTCACGTCCTGGTGCGGCGGGCGTATTTCGATCTCACCGGCCTGCCGCCCCCTGTCGAGGAATTGGCACGCTGGCAGGAGCATCCGAGCGACGGCTGGTATGCCGAGATGATCGATCACCTGCTTGCCTCGCCGCACTACGGCGAGCGCTGGGGACGGTTCTGGCTGGATGTTGCCGGCTACGCCGATTCCGAGGGTGGTACGTCCGAGGATCCGGTGCGCGAGACGGCCTGGAAGTACCGCGACTACGTCATCCGCTCGCTCAATGCCGACAAGCCCTGGGATCGCTTCCTGCTCGAGCAGCTCGCCGGCGATGAACTCGCCGATGCCAACGATCCGGCGCGGGTGACCGACGCGGTGGTCGAGCAACTGGTCGCCACCGGTTTCCTGCGCATGGGTGTGGATCAGACCGGGTCGCGCACGATGAATTTTGTGCCCGAGCGCCTCGGCGTCATTGCCGATGCCCTGCAGGTGGTGGGTTCCGGCATTCTCGGCCTGACGATCGACTGCGCGCGCTGCCACAGCCACAAGTACGACGCCCTGCCGCAGCGCGATTATTACCGGCTCAAGGCGGTGTTTCAGGGCGCGCTCGATGAGCACGACTGGCTGACCTGGAAGAACCGCAACCTCGAGGCCGCGCCCCCGGAGGTGGCTGCCCGTCACAAGCAAGTCGTCGCCGACCTGCAGAAGCAGATCAAGGCCGCCGAGGGCCGGCGCGCCACCGCCTTGAAGTCGGTTCAGGACCGCTATTACCAGGAACGCTGGCCGAAGCTGGCCAAGGCCGAGCAGGCGGCGATCCTCGCCGCGGTCAAGGCCGATGCCGGCCGCCGCAGCCGGCGCGAGGAGGAACTGGTGCGCCGCTACGAAACCGAGTTGAAACCGGTCGAACGCGTGCTGGTGGAACGGCATCCCGAACTCGGCGTGCAACTGCGCGCCTTCGACGCCGACATCGCCGCCCTGCGCGAGCGCCTGCCGCCGCCGCTGGCGGTGCGCGCCCTCTGGGACCGCGGCCGGCCCTCGCCGACTTACCTGCTCGCACGCGGCGAGGCCCATCGCCCAACCCGTCTGGTCGGTCCGGGCGTGCCTTCGGTGCTGACCGATGGTCGCACGCCGTTTGTCGCCGAGCCGCCCTGGCCGGGCGCGGACAAGACCGGTCGCCGCCTGGCCTTCGCCCGCTGGCTGACCGCCCCCGACCACCCACTCACCGCCCGCGTGCTGGTCAACCGCGTCTGGGCGAAGTACTTCGGCCGCGGGTTGGTCGCCACCCTCGACAACTTTGGCGTGCAGGGCGCCAAACCGACGCACCCGGAACTGCTCGACTGGCTGGCGCGCGATTTTGTCGACAGCGGCTGGAGCCTGAAACACCTGCATCGCACGCTGCTGCTGTCGCGTGCCTACCGGCAGGGCTCGGTGGCCGAGGCCGCTCAGCAGGTCGATCCGGAGAACCTGTTGCTCGCGCGCATGCCGTTGCGCCGGCTCGATGCCGAGGCCCTGCGCGATGCCCTGCACGCGGTGGCCGGCCGGTTGGATGTCCGCTTGTTCGGGCCGCCGGCGCCGGTGACGGTGCGGGCCGATGGACTCATTGTCGATGACCCGGCTGCGGCCGGTCACCGCCGCAGCGTCTACCTGCGCCTGCGCCGCACGGAGATGCCCTCGCTGCTGGCCACCTTCGATTACCCGGAGATGCAGCCCAACTGCATCCAGCGCAACGTCTCGACCGTCTCGCTGCAGCCGCTCATGCTGATGAACAACCAGCGTGTGCGTGAACTCGCCGGCGCCTTTGCCGACCGCCTGCTGGCGGCGGCGCCCGACACGGATCAGGTGCGACTGGCCTTCGAGACCGCCCTGCAGCGCACGCCCGCAGCCGAGGAAGTCGCGGCGGCCCAGGCCGTGTTGGCGCAGGCGCAGACGTCGTGGCAAAACGAGGGGTTGTCGCCCGAGCGTGCGCAGCGTGAAGCCCTCGCCGCCCTCTGTCACACCTTGTTCAACACCGCCGAGTTTCTCCATGTCGACTGAGCCCGCCATGTCCGGCCTGACCCGCCGCTCCTTCTTCCATCGCATGTCCGACGGCCTCTGTGGTGCGGCGCTGGCACATCTTTTTGCCGGCGACGGCCTGCTCGCGGCCTCGGCGCCCGGGCGCCACGATCTCAGCCCGAAATCGCCGCATCAACCGGCGCGGGCAAAGTCGGTCATTCATTTGTTCATGAATGGCGGGCCCAGCCAGATGGATCTGTTTGATCCCAAGCCCGCGCTCGAGCGTTATGCCGGCAAGTCCTTCCCGGGCCGGGTCGAGGAGCTGGGCAATGTCGGTGCTTCGAATGTTGGCGCCATCATGCCGGGGCGTTTCAAGTTCGCCCGCCATGGCCAGTCCGGGATGTGGATGTCGGATGCCCTGCCGCACACGGCCAAGGTGATTGATGAACTCTGCTTCATGCATTCGCTTTGGACGGATCATCCAAACCACGACAACGCCCTGTACAAGATTCACAGCGGTCGCCTGTTCATGGGGCATCCCTCCCTCGGCGCCTGGATTGCCTACGGCCTCGGCAGCGAGTGCCAGGACCTGCCCGCCTATGTCGTGCTCGACGACGAGCGCGGCCTGCCGAAGAACGATGTGCGCAACTGGACCTCGGCCTTCCTGCCGCCCATCTATCAAGGCACGCGCTTCCGCAGCACGGGCGCGCCCATCCTCAACCTGACGCCGGAGTTCGACCAGCCGGCTCCGGTGGCTGACGCCGCTCGCGACCTGCTCGACCGACTCGACCGCCGCCACCGCGTCCTGCGTCCAGGGTATCCGGAATTGGATGCCCGCATCGAGGCCTACAGCCTGGCCGCGCGCATGCAACTCAGCGCCAGCGATGTGCTCGATCTGTCAAGTGAAAGCGAGGCGACCCGCACTGCCTACGGCATCGGCAATGCGGTCACCGACTCGTACGGTCGCCGCTGCCTGATGGCGCGCCGGCTCGTCGAGCGCGGCGTGCGCTTTGTGCAGCTCTTCCTCGACGACCAGCCCTGGGACAATCACAGCAACCTTGCCGAGACCCTGCTCTCCGCCTGCGAACGCACCGACCAGCCGGTGGCGGCACTCATCCGCGACCTGCGCCAGCGCGGCCTGCTCGACGATACCCTGGTCATCTGGGGTGGCGAGTTCGGGCGCACGCCGACTTCGCAGAAGATCGGCAACGAGTTCAGCGGGCGCGACCACAACATGCAGGGCTTCACCACCTGGATGGCGGGCGGCGGTCTCAAGCGCGGCTTCAGTTACGGCGAGACCGATGAGCTCGGCCACAAGGCGGTGCTGAATCCGGTCAGTGTGCCGGACTTTCATGCGACGATCCTGCACGCGCTCGGTCTCGACGCCGAGCGACTGCACTACGAGCGCAACGGCCTGGAGGAGCGGCTCACCGGCTTTGCCTCGCCGAAGGTTGTGCAGGGCATCTTCGCCTGAATTCAACCGCGGCGCAGCAGGCGGCGGAAGTTGCCGCCGAGTACGAGGTGTTTTTGTTCCTCGGTGAGGCCGGCAAACAGGACCTTGCCCAGCTCCGTGCCGAGCGAGCGCGAGGGCAGGTGGCTGCCGAAGACGACGCGTTCGGCGCCGAGTTCGCGCACCGCCATTTCCAGGAAACCGGCGGTGGCATCAAACCCGGAGGTTTCGACGACGATGTTGGGCCGGTCGCGCACGGCGCGCAGGCCGAGCTCCCAGTTGCCACCGGCATGGGCGCAGATGAAAGTCTGCTCCGGAAAGCGGGCCGCCAGTTCGGCGAGGTCGGACGGGGTTGATCCGTGGGGCGGGCCGGGCTCGTTGGTCTTGAACCAAGTGTGCATCATGATCGCGCCGCCGAGGGCGGCGACGCGTTCGACCAGACGGGCGACATCCGGATGCGTGCAGGGCAGGCCGGCAGGCGCGCCCCCGGGAAAATACACGCCATCCATGGGGCCGTCGCGCAGCCAGCGGTCGAGGGCGGTCAGCGAGTGTTTCGGTTCGCGGGCATTGATCTGGATCATGCCGAGCATCAGATCCGGCCAGCGCCGCAGGGGTTCGTCGATCTGCTCCGGATGCGCGGTCGCCCATTGCTCGATGGCGGTGCCGCCGGTGCCGAGGCCGACATCCGGAAAGTAGCAGAGTTTTTTCAGGGCCGCGCGTTCGACGAGCGGCAGCAGGGCCTCGATGGCCGGCACGGTGGCCGCGCCGCGCGCCTGGGTCAGGTAGGAATCCCAGATCTCATAGCGCGCGAGTGCTTCGGTGGCGGGCAGGGGCGACCAGGTGGGCGGCGGCGTTGGCATGGCGGGTCAGGCGGGCAGCAGGCGGCGGGCATTGGTGAACAGCAGGGCTTCGGCCTCGGCAGGCGCCAGACCGGTGAGCAGGCCTTCCTCGACCCGAATCAGTGCCGCTTCAGGAATCAGGAAGGGAGCGTGGGAGCCGAACAGGACACGTCCGGCGCCGGCCAGGCGGACGAGCCGCGCGACGCCGTCGGTGGCTTCGGTGCGGGCAATGTCGAACCACAGGTTGGGGTGTTGGGCCAGTTCGGCGGTGACGCTGCCGGGCCGGTGGTTGAGCAGCTGGACGCGCGTTTGGCCATGGCGCGCCAGCAGGGCGGGCAGGGGACGCAGATCGACATCGGCCACCTGGGTCTGCGGCGGCTGGGTGCGCGTGTCCTCGGTGGCAACGACCAGTTGCACGATCAGGCCGGCCTCGCTGGCGCGCCTCAGCAGGTGCTCGAACGCGGGGTGATCCAGGCCGTAACCGTGATGGTTTGGGTGCAGGCGGATGCCGGGCATGCCATGCACTTGGGCGCAGCGCCGCAAGTCCTCGGGCCAGTCGGGCAGCAGTGGGTTGACCGAACCAAAGGGGCGCAGGCGCAGGGACCGAACCTCGCGACAGGCAGCGGCGAGGCGACGGTTGACACCATCGAGGTCGCGATGCAGCAGGCCCTCAAAACTGCCGGCCCAGGCTTCGCCGACCCCGAGCGCGACCAGCCGGGTCGCAAGCGCGGCGGGTTCATCGAGCGGCAGGCGACGGAACGGCCAGTGGAACAGGCTGACGTTGGCATCCGTCAAGGTCGGTGCGGCTGCGGCGCCGCGGGTCGGCAGCGCGGCCGAGGCGAGGGCGGCTTGCAGCAGGCGGCGGCGGGAGAAGGCGGGCATCGACCGGGAAACAACGCCCCATGGGCGCTGCCTCGTTCATTCGCCGGGCAAAAGGGCTGTTTGGCCGCAGTCGCCTTTTTTGGCAAGCTTGGCGTCCGGCCGACGTTACTCCGGCACCCCCAAACCGATGAACCCTCTGATGGCCCGTCCTCGCGCCGGGCACCTGCTGACGCCCTGTGCCTTTCTTCTTTTCACCGCCACCGCCCTCACCGCGGCGCCGGTGCCTGCGCCGCTGGCCGGGTTTCTCGATCAGCACTGCCTGGAGT
>JAEYYS010000110.1 GCA_023428335.1 Verrucomicrobiota bacterium
ATGCAGGAAGGCGAAGCGCGGCGCGCAGGTCGAGGGCTGCACCAGCCGCACGTCCTCGGCAAACAGGTGGGCGGCGCGGCCCAGGCGCAGGCTGTGGCGGGCGAAATCGAACTGCGCCGGATTCATCGGTTCGGCCGGCAGTTGCATGGGGCCCGTCAGTTCATAGTCGCCGGCCTGTTCGAGGCGGAAGCCGGAGGGCAGGTACACCGACACCCAGCCCTGTTCGGAGCGGAACTCGGATTCGCCCGCGAGTCGCACGGCGCTCAGCCGGCAGAGGACCTGGCGAGGGTCGCGGCTTTCGTTCAGTGGCAGCAGTTCGCCGCGCAGTTCCGCACGCAGCTGCTGCCCGGGAGCCGTCAGCAGTGGCTGCCGCAGCGGATGACCGAAACTCTGCTGCAGATTCCAGGTGTGCAGGCCGGCAAAAAGCAATGCGGCAGCGAGCAGGCGCGCACTCACGCGGCGATGCAGCGGCAGCAGCAGCAGACCGAGGCCGACGCAAGGCCAGGAGGGCAGAGGCAGGGCATCGGCGACGAGGATGCCGGCCACGGCGGCGAAGGCGAGCAGCAACAGCGGGTGGCCGCGTGCCCAGAGTTGCAGTCGCCGCCTCATGCCGGGGGTGCCTCGGCTTCAGGAGGCGGCGCCGGAGCGGCGGTCCAGGGCCTCCTTGAACTCCAGTTGCTCGAGTTCGTTGAGCCGGTGATGCGCGTTGGCGCGGTGGCGGCTGTCGGGGAAATCGAGCACGATCTTTTCCAGCAGGGCGCGGGCGGCGGCGAAGTCGCGGCGGTGGTCGATTTCGATGTCGACCATGCGGAAGCGCAGGAAGGCGGCGTCATCCTCGGGCCAGTTGCGCGCCTGCAGATGGCTGCTGAGCACATGCAGGGCGCGCGCCGGATCGTGCAGTTTGTCGGCACAGATCTTGGCGATTTCGCCGATCGGAAACACCTGGGTGGGATCGTGGGCGAAGTTCTTTTCGTGCTCGGCGATGGCGCCTTCGTAGTCGCCCTGGGCCAGCTTCGCCGCGGCCTTGAGGGCAGGGTTGTCGCCGACCTGTTCACCCGAGGAAAACAGCGCCGTGCCGATGGCGTCGCCCAGCCACGGGATGAAGTACTTCACCGCCAGGAAGCCGCCGATGGCGCCGAGGGCGATGAAGTAGACGAAGGTCATGCCAACGTCGTCGCGCACCTGTCGCCAGCCGAAGAGGGCGAGCAGGATCACCGCCAGGAGCAGGCCAAGCCGTAGCAGCAGGACACGCATCATGCCGGCATTTTAGCCGTCACCCGCAGTCGCTGGCAAGCGCGGAAGGGCCGCAGTCAGGGCTTTTTCACCTCGACACCCGCTTCCTTGGCGACGTCGGCCTTTTTCTTTTCGACCTCGGCGGAGTCGAGTTCGAGCAGCGGCGGCGCCTTGCCGCCCTTGGGCACGTAATGCAGGGCGACGCCGTTGATGCAGAAGCGGCGCTTGGTCGGCGTGGCGGCGGAGACGGACTCGCCTTCGAAGACGTGGCCGAGGTGGGCGCCGCAGCGCTTGCAGAGGGTTTCGACGCGCAGCATGCCGAGCGAGTTGTCAGGGCGCTCAAGCACGTTCTTGGCGGTGGAGGCGTCATAGAAGGACGGCCAGCCGCAGCCGGAGTGGAATTTCTCCTTGGAGGTGAACAGTTCGACGCCGCAGCAGACGCAGTAATAGGTGCCCTCGCCCTGCTTTTCGAACTCCTCGTAGATCGCGCCAAAGGGCCGCTCCGTGCCGGCCAGACGGGTGACGCGGTACTGTTCATCGGTCAGGCGCTTTTTCCAATCGTCTTCGCTGAGGGTGACGGCGGGCTTGGGCATGGCTTTGTCAGAAGTGGTTTTGTCCTCGGCGCAGGCCGGGTGCAGGAGGGCGGCGGCGAGCAGAAGGGTGAGGCGGAAGTTCATGGCGTGTCAGGAAGAGAAACGTCGCTGGTGGCGTGGTGTTTGCGTTTTCTGCACCGGCTCAGCGGCCGCGCAGGTCGTAGCAGAACAGGGCGGGACCGCCGCTGCCGTCGAGCGCGGGCGCCTGCTGGCGCACGTAGAGCAGGCCGCGGCTGAGGGCGGGCAGGCTCCAGGTGTTGAGCGCGTAAAACAGCTGGGCGCGCGCGCCCTCCTCCAGCCCGGCGGGACTGAGCTTGAGCCAGTGCAGGCTGCCGACCTCGCCCAGGCAGAGGAAGTCGCTGCCGCAGCGCAGCAGGCTGGCGCGCAGGGCGCTCAACCGCACCGGCTTGCTGCGACCCTGCGCCTGCCCGAAGGCGGCGTCCTCCCACTCGAGGGTGTGACCCCAGACCTCGGCGCCGGTCTCGGCATTCACGCAGACGAAGCGACTGTTGTTCTCGCGCTCGCCATCGACGGCGTAGAGGTGGCCTTCATGATAAATCGGCGTCATCCAGTGCACGCCGATTTTCGCCGAGCGCCAGACCTCGCGCGCCTGGAAGGCGGCATCAAACTCGACCATGACACCGCCGAGCGGCCGGCCCTTCGGATAGCAGGTGGTGAGGAAGACGCGGTTTTTGCCGGGGATGACGACCGGGTTGGAGGCGGTCGCCGAGATGTAGTCGTCGGCCCGCCAGGGAAAGCGGTGGTGCACCTTGCCGCTGGCCGGGTCCAGGCAGAGCAGGCCGCCGGTGGGCGGGTCGCTCTCGCCGCCGGCGAAGACCAGCAGCTTGCTTTGGCCGTGCAATTCGGTGAGCACCGGCGAGGCGTAGCTGGCGCCCCACTCGTCCTCGGCCTGCCAGAGCACGGCGCCGGTTTTCAGGTCGAAGGCAGCGACGCTGACACCGCGGGTGGCGAGTTTGCGGGCGCGCTCGCGGCGGTCCTCAAAGCCGTCGAAGGGCTCGGCCTTGCCGCCGACCTGGACAAAGACGCGGCCGTCGGCGATGAGCGGGCTGGAGCCGTGGCCGAAGAAATCCTGCGGCACGTGGTACTCGGCGCGCAGATCGCGGCGCCAGAGCAGCTTGCCGGTGGCCAGGTCGAGTCCGTGCAGCATCGAGGTCACCCCGAGGGTGATCACGACGCCGTCGGCCACCACGGGGCTGCCGCGCGGGCCGCTGCCAAAGCCATAGCGATCCTGGTATTGAATCGGGTAATCGAAGCTCCAGTAGCGACGGCCGGTCTCGGGGTGCAGGCATTCGATCGTCTCGCGGCCGTCAAGCGCATGAAACAGCAGCAGGCGGTCGCCGACAATGGCCGGGCTGGTGTAACCCTCGCCGGTTGCCACCTTCCAGAGCAGGCGCGGCCCGCCTTCAGGAAAGCTTTTCAGCAGGGGCGACTCCGGCGAACTGGCGTCGTTCGCCGGGCCGAGAAAACCCGGCCAGTCGGTGGTTGCCGCGTTTCCGGCCAGCGGTGTCGGTGCGGCGTGGAAGGTCAGGCGATCAAAGGGTTCCTGGGCCTGGAGCAGCAGGGCCGGCAGCAGTGAAAGGAACAGGGAACGGCGCATGATGCCGCCATGCTGGCGCCGGAGGCGGTGCCTGCCAAGCGCGGATTGCGCGCGCCTTTTGGCTCGACGCGGGGTTGCCTTTCGACGCATGCTCACGGCCGTGATCGTTCCCGCCAGTTTCCGCGCCCGCCTGATCCTGGCGGTGTTTCCGGTGGTTGCCGGTGTCGCCACCGGAGCCCTGCTGCTGGCGGAATGGAAGTTTGCCGCCACCTACCAGCGCCTGTTTGAGGAGCAGTTCGAGAGCCAGATTGCCGCGGCGACCGAGGCCCGTCAGCAGCGTTTTGAAGCGCTCTCGGCCGCACTGGAACGGCTTGCCGGCCAACCCGAGGTGCTGGAGGCGATGGCGCGTGGCGAGGCCTCACGCGCCACCGCCCTGCTGCGACCGCCGCTGGAGGCGTTGGCCACCAGCCGCCAGCAAAATGAGGGTGGCGCGCTGCGGGGCGGAGCCG
>JAEYYS010000145.1 GCA_023428335.1 Verrucomicrobiota bacterium
GGACAGCACCTCGCCCGAGTCCGCCACGGCGGCTTCGCCAAACACATGCGGGTGACGGCGGATCAACTTCTCGCTCAGGCGGTCGGCCATGCGGTCGAGATCAAAGCGACCGGTCTCGGCGGCGATCTCGGCATGCAGCACCGACTGCAGCAGCAGATCGCCCAATTCCTCGCACAGCAGGTCGGGATCGCCCGAGCGGATGGCATCGACCACCTCATAGGCTTCCTCGAGCACGTGCGGGATCAGGCTCTCGTGGGTCTGCTCGCGGTCCCAGGGGCAGCCGCCGGGGGCGCGCAGGCGGTGGACGATGGCGCGCAGGCGGGTGAGGGCGTCGGGGGAGTCCGGGGTCATGCCATGCCGATAACCGCAAAAGCCGGCCTGAAAACGCAAAATTGCGTTGATTCGCCCGGGGCCATGCCTACCTCATGCATCCCGCACCGCGACGTTCGCGTAACCTTAGTTCACCCCTTCTTCTCATGGCCTCCGCTGCTGTCCTCAATCTCAACGAATCGAATTTTCAAAGCGAAATCGCCGCCAGCGACGTGCCGGTGATCGTCGACTTCTGGGCCGAATGGTGCGGTCCGTGTCGCATGCTCGGCCCGATCCTCGACCAAATCGCCGACGAGAAGGCCGGCTCGCTCAAGGTCGCCAAGGTCAACGTCGACGAAAATCCGGCGCTCGCCGCCCAGTTCAACGTCCGTTCGATCCCCATGCTGCTCTTCATCAAGGGTGGCGAGGTCAAGGACACCGTCGTCGGTGTGCAGTCGAAGGACGCCCTCATCAAGCGCGCCGAAGCGCTGGCCTGATCTGTCTGTGTGTGTGTTTGACGTCCGCGTCGGTTCGCCGGCGCGGACGTTTTTGTTGGCAGCCAGGGCTGTTACAGGCGTTCGCCCTCGCGTTCCGCCCCCTTCGGCGAGCGCACGGTGATGAAGGCGCTGGCGGCGACGATGCCGATGCTGCACAGGATGGCCAGCGTCTGGAATGACATCAGGCCGAGGGCGGCAAAGGCCAGGTAGGGGGCGACCAGGCCGCGCAGGCCGGTGAAGAAACTGTGCACGCTCATGTATTCCGCCACCGCGTGCGCCGGTGCCAGCTTGGTCACCCAGAGTCCCCAGGTGACGTTGCCACCGGCGTTGGCCACGCCCCAGAGCGCCATGCCGATCGTCCAGCCGAGCCAGCCTTCCGCCAGGTAAAAGCAGAGGATGCCGGCGGCGAAGATGAGGTTGAGCACGGCGCGCACCTTGAACAGGCCCACCCGGTCGTAGATGACGCCCCAGGGGTAGGCGCAGATCATGCGAAAGGCCACCGGCACCACCCCGGTGATCCAGGCGACGTCGCGCTCGGGCAGGTTGATGCCGTGGCGCGGGTTGGCCAGGTATTCGACGAAGAGGCAGGCGGCGATCAGGTTGCCCACCCCCATCATCATCCAGGAGATGAGCAGCGTGCGGAAGTCGCGGTCGATCTTCACCCAGCGCAGGGCCGCCCAGAGTCCCGGCGGTGCATCGGCCTGGGCGCTCCAGGCCACCGAGGGCAGGCGTTGCGTCAGCCAGCCGGAGACAAAGGCGCAGGCGGCGAACCCCCAGAGCAGGCCGCGGTAGTGGTCGAGATCGCGGCCGATCAGCCAGCCGCCGAGGAAACCAAAACCCACCGCCGTCGCCGCACGCAGCACCCCGGCCAGGGCGAAGAGCCGGCCGCGGGCCGCCTCCGGATAGTTGAGCCGGTAAATCTGCGTCAGCAGGGGGATCTGCATCGAGAAGCAGAACAGCCCAAAGCTGCAGCCGAGGATGAACAGCCAGGGCGAGGCCGGAAACAGGGCCGCCAGCGCCAGGAAAACACCGCCGACAAACTGCACCCGCGCCGCCGTCGCCGCCAGGGTGGCACGAGCGCGCAGCAGCAGCGGCACCACGAACAGGCTCGTCATCAGGCCACCGCTGGTCGAGCTGAGGAAGATCGACTTCGCTAGGTCATCCATCTGGAAGACCCGCACGGCGATCAGCATGCCGAAAGTGCCCGACAGCGTCTCCAGCACCCCCGAGGGCAGGGAACGCCAGACCTCGTTGCGGAAGGTCAGGCGCGTCGCGTGTTCCGAAGCTGGTTGGACCTGGGGGATGACCTGCGGTCCGATGAAAAGCCCGGCTTTGCAATGCGAATTTGGCGGTCGAGCGCCCTGTAGACGGGGGCATCGACCCCGCGGGTTCCCATCTGAAATTTGAAATCCCTTGGAGGGCCTGCGGAAGACACGGAAAAGAGCAGGAACGAGCCGAGGAAGGGAATAATGAATGTCGAACAAGGAATGACCAACGCCCAAGTCCGGAAGGCGGGAACCTTCGTCATTGGGACTTCCTTGTTGGATATTGGATATTCCTCAGGTTTGAACGGGCTGAAGGAAGCGTGGGCACTCTTGCCCGCTGGGCAGGCTTTGGAACCACGAATGGCACGAAGGTCACGAAGGGGAAAGGGTCGTGCGTATTGTCCACAAGGCGCCGGGGTTCCATCTGTAGGCGGGGGCATCGACCCCGCGGGGTTCCCGTGTGGGCGACGTCGCCAGCCGGGTCTGACGGAGCGCGAGTGTGCCGAAGGTCACTCGCTCTGGGGAGGTGGCCACGCGTTCGACCGCAGATTCGAGGCGAGCAGGCTAAAGCCATGCGCGCGCTCCGGTCGTTAAAGGAGTCCTCACACTCCGTGTGAGGTGCAGGAGGATGCATCCCACGGAGTGTGATGGCTACACTCTTGAGGAATGCGCTATCCGGGGCGGGAAAGTCGGACGCGGCGCAGCGCGTCCCCCGGTAGGTCGCCGGTCACTGCCACTTCAGCTCGGTGCCTTCGGGCAGCAGGCGGGCGGTGCGGACGATGTCCCAGTTGGTCATGCGGAAGCCGCCGACGCTTTCCTGGCGGTTGAGGTAGCCGGGGATGCTGGTGCCGTGCAGGCCGTAGGGCAGGGGGGTGTCGCTGCCTTTTTTGGCGAGGTGCAGCCAGAGCAGGCCGGCGGGGTTGTTGGGGCC
>JAEYYS010000156.1 GCA_023428335.1 Verrucomicrobiota bacterium
CAATACAACTGGAGCCCGGGCGATGCCGACCCCGCCGACGGCGACCTCGGCACCTTCCAGAACCTGTATCCGACGAACCATCTGTTCTACGGCTTCATGGACACCACGGGCTGGATCAACCTGCACAATCCGCAGCTCAACTTCAGCGTCATGCCCACGGCGAAGCTCAAGCTGATGCTCGATTACCACCTCTACTGGAACGACAGCAACGACGACGCCTGGCGCCGCGTCAACGGCGTCACCGCCGTGCGACCCGTCAATGCCGCCGCCCGCGACGCCGGCCACTTCCGCGGCCAGGAGATCGACCTTACCGCCTCCTACAAGCTCAACGCTCACGCGGCGCTCATGGCCGGCTACAGCGTCTTCTTCTCCGGCAACTACCTCGCCGACACCGGCGCCTCCGACAACGCGCACTTCGGCTACCTGCAGTTGCAGATCGACTTCTAAACCGCACGCCCCATGCAGATCACGCCGCTCATTCCCGACAACGCGCCCTTCAGCGCCGAACAACGCGCCTGGCTCAACGGCTTCCTCGCCGGAGTCCTGCAGCGCGGACGGACGGGCAATGCGCCGGAGCCGACCGAAGCGAAGACACCCCTGCTCATCGCCTTCGGCAGCCAGAGCGGCAATGCGGAAAGTTTGGCCAAGCGGCTGGCCAGGGAAGCAACGGGTCGGGGTTTCGCGGCGCGAGCCGCGGGCCTCGACTCGTTGCAACCTGCCGACCTCGTCAAGGACCGCAACCTGCTGCTCATCACCTCCACCTGGGGCGAGGGCGACATGCCCGACAACGCCGCCACCTTCTGGGACGCCCTCAACCAAAATGGCAGCAGTCCGAAACTCGACGGGGTCCGCTACAGCGTGCTCGCCCTTGGCGACAAAAACTACGCCGACACCTTCTGCCTCGCCGGCCGCAAATTCGACGAACGCCTTGCCGAACTCGGTGCCGCCCGCGTGGTGGATCGCGTGGATTGTGACGTGGACTTCGAGGATCCCGCACAGGAATGGTCCACCCGGGCGTTCAACCTGCTCGGCGCTTCCCAGCCGTCGGACGGGTCCGACCTGTCTGACACGTCCGACAAAGGCTGGTCGAAGAAGAACCCCTTCCCCGCCAAACTCCTGCAGAACCTGCGTCTCAACGGGGCCGGCAGTTCCAAGGACACGCGCCATCTCGCCTTCAGCCTGGAAGGCAGCGGCCTGACCTATGAAGCCGGCGACGCCCTCGGCGTCTACGTGCAAAACTGCCCGGAGGTCGTCGACGCCGTGCTCGCCAGCCACGGCTTTGCGCCGGACACCCCGGTGGGCGACACGACCCTGAGCGCCGTCCTGCGGACCCACTACGAAATCCGCCACCTGCTTGGTCAAACGCCGGCGCCTGACCTCAGCCTTGATGCGTTTCTTGCGAGCCTGCGCAAGCTACAGCCGCGGCTCTATTCGATTGCCTCCAGCCCGAAGGCCCACCCCGGCGAAGTACACCTCTGTGTCGGTGCCGTGCGCTACGAAGCCGACGGCCTCATGCACAAGGGGGTGGCCAGCACCTTCCTCGCCGACCGCCTGAGCCTGGGCGACACCACCGGCATCTTCTTCCACACCGCCAACCACTTCCGCCTGCCCGCGGACGCCAGCAAACCCGTCATCCTTGTCGGTCCCGGCACCGGCATCGCACCGTTCCGCGCCTTTCTTGAGGAGCGCGAGGCGACCGGGGCGCGCGGCAAGAACTGGCTGTTCTTTGGCGACCAAAAACGCGCGACCGACTTTCTCTACCAGGAGCAAATCATCGCCTGGGTGCAGAGCGGTCACCTCACCCGCCTCGACACCGCCTTCAGTCGCGATCAGGAAGACAAGATTTACGTGCAGACCCGCATGCTGCAGGCCGCCGCCGAACTCTGGCAGTGGCTGGAGGAGGGCGCCCACTTCTACGTCTGTGGCGACGCCAAACGCATGGCCAAGGACGTCGACGAGGCCCTGCATCGCATCATCGAAACCCAGGGCGGTCGATCCCCCGAACAAGCCGCCGCCTACGTGGCGGAGATGAAGAAAACACGGAGGTACGCGCGGGATGTGTATTGACCCCTCAAAGCTTCATTTCAGCCAGCAAAGCCTCCAGGCTCACGCCTCGCTGCAGTGCGACTTCACTCAAGATCGCCGACAGGGTCCCAACCTTGAGCGGCTTGTGATTCGGAACCGTGATGGAATGAACCCGGGGCGATTGACAGCGCAGGATCATGTGGCTGCCGGCCTGCCTCTCGAAGACATAACCGATGCGCTTCAGTCCTCGCAGCAATTCATCGCCGGCAAGGTCACGCGGCAGTTTCATGCCGCTTCGAGAATGCGGTCTTCCTCAAGATGCAGACGGATGCGGCCCGGCTTGAGGGTGGCTTCAGCGAAGTGGCAGCGCACGGCCTCTTTGACCATTGCCTCCAGTTCTTCCCAAGAATCGCCCTGGGTGACAATCAAGCCTTCCGGCAGCCGGCAATCAGCCGTGAACCCGCCTTCTTCGGCGGGACGAACTCGGAAAACCAGTTCCAGATCATTCATGCCATGAGTATCGCCCCACCCCCTCACAAATCAAGTCCTGCGACCGAAACGTCGCCCGGCACCGATTTCTCCCCCGAACAACAGCGCTACCTGGAAGGTTTCTTCGCCGGCATCGCCGCAGGCGGTGTCAGCTTTGGCGATCTGGCGCCAACACCCGCCGCCCCTGCAGGACCGTCGCTCGACGACCTGACCAAGGAGGAGCGCATCAAGCGTGAGCTGCACCCCTTTGACGCGATCGAAAACCTCGTCATGGATGCGCGCTGGAACGCCAAGCCGGAAGCCGAAAATGTCTTTCGCTACAAGTGGAACGGCCTGTTCTGGCTCAACCCGGTCAAGGACGGTTACATGTGCCGGCTGCGCATCCCCGGCGGTGTGGTGAAGAGCCATCAACTGCGCGAACTCGCCGCCATCTCGCGCGAGCTGACCACCGGCTACATCCAGATCACCACCCGCAACAACTTCCAGATCCGGCTCATCGAGCCGAAGGACTGCCCCGAAGTACTGCGCCGCATCCAGGGCTGCGGCCTGCATTCCAAGGGCGCGGGCGCCGACAACATCCGCAACATCACGATGAACCCCTGCGCCGGTCTCGACCCGCATGAACTCATCGATGTCCGCCCGCTGGTCAACGAACTCGCCACCCTCATCATCGCCTCCAAGGAGTTCTACGATCTGCCGCGCAAGTTCAACATTGCCTACGACGGCGGTGGCCTGGTCTCCTCGGTCGAGGACACCAATGACATCGGCGCCAGCGCCGTCCGCATCACCGACAACGCACAGGGCCTCGAACCGGGCGTCTGGTTCCGCATCGCCCTCGGCGGTGTCACCGGCCACCAGACCTTCGCCAGCGACTGGGGCGTCATCGTCAAGCCAGAGCAGCTCAACGACGTCATGCTCGCGCTGCTGCGCGTCTTCATCCAGTTTGGCGACCGCACCAACCGCAAGAAGGCGCGCTTCAAGTACGTCGTCGAAAACCTCGGCCTCGACGGCGTGCTCACCGAGGTGGAAAAGCGGCTGCCCTTCCCACTGACGCGGCTCGCCGCCGATGCACCGCTGCAGGCCGCCCGCGAGTTTTCCCAGCAGGGCCATTCCCACGTCGGCATCCACCCCCAGAAGCAGGACGACCTCGTTTACGTCGGCGCCAGCGTACCGGTCGGTCAGCTCACCGCCCGCCAGCTCGACCGCGTCGCCGACCTTGCCGACAGCTATGGCTCGGGCGAGATCCGCCTGACGGTCTGGCAGAATCTCATCATCCCCAACGTCCGCACCGCCTACGCGGCGACGCTGGCGAAGTCGCTGAAGAAACTCGGCCTGCCCTGCGAAGCCTCGCCCCTGCGCAACGGCTTTGTCGCCTGCACCGGCAGCCGCTACTGCAAGTTCGCCGCCACCGACACCAAGGGCCACGCACTGGCCATGATGGACTACCTCGACAAGCGCGTGCCGCTCGATCAACCGGTCAACGTTCACTTCACCGGCTGTCCACACTCCTGCGCCCAGCACTTCATGGGCGACATCGGCCTGCTCGGCACCAAGGTGAAATCGGAGAGTGGCGAGGGCTACCACGTCACCGTCGGTGGCGGCTTCGGCGAGAACCGCAAGATCGGCCGCCAAATCTTCAGCGGCGTGCCCTTCGAGGCGCTGGGATCCACGCTAGAAGGCATGCTCAAGGCCTACCTGGCGCAGCGTCTCAACCACGAGTCCTTCCACTCCTTCTGCAACCGCCACAGCGTCGGCCAACTGCAGGAACTGTTCAGCGCCATCTGAAACCCCGTCATGGTGCCGCCCGCCAGCCTCACGGAAGCCGCCCCGGCCCTCGCCGGCCGCGTCTGGCCTCCGGCTTGCGAAACCTCAGCATCGACTCAGCGCAGCCCACTCACCCAGGAAGCCCTGCTCGAGCAACTGCTGCGCGAACAGCAGACCCTGCAGACACCGGTCGCCCTGTTTGCCAAGGCCCATGAGTCGCGCAGCGTGCGCGAGCGCTTTGCGCACCTGATTCCGCTGTCCAAGCCGGAACCCGGCGCGCAGTACGCCTTTGAGGTCAACCTCGACGCCTGCACCGGCTGCAAGGCCTGCGTGGCGGCCTGCCACTCGCTCAATGGTTTGGATGAGGACGAGGCCTGGCGCGACACTGGCCTGCTGCTCGGCACCCGCCGCCAGCCCTACCTGCAGACGGTCACCAGCGCCTGCCATCACTGCGTCGATCCGGCCTGTGCCGAAGGCTGCCCGGTGCTCGCCTACGACAAGGATCCGGTCACCGGCATCGTCCGCCATCTCGACGACCAGTGCATCGGTTGTTCCTACTGCATCCTGAAATGCCCCTACGACGTGCCGAAGTTCAACCTCCGGCGCGGCATCGTCCGCAAGTGCGACATGTGCCAGGGACGCCTTGCCGAGGGCGAAGCGCCCGCCTGCGTGCAGGCCTGCCCGAATGAGGCCATCAAGATCCGCCTGGTGAAAACCGAAGCGGTGCCAACGAGTGGCCGCCTGCTTCCCGGCGTGCACGATTCCGCCTACACCCGGCCCACCACGACCTACGTCACGGCACGCCCTGTTCCGGAAACCGCGCAGCCAGCCGATGCCGGGCGACTGGACCTCGATCCCGGTCATGCCCCGCTCGCCAGGATGCTGGTGCTCACCCAGATGAGCGCCGGCGGCCTGCTCGGCGCCGCGCTGACGCCGCTGCCGATGCCGACCGCCGCCCTCACAGCCGCCCTCGCCCTCGGCTTCGGCCTGCTGGGCATCGCCCTCAGCGTCCTGCACCTCGGCCGACCACTGAAGGCCTGGCGCGCCTTCCTCGGCTGGCGCAAATCCTGGCTGTCACGCGAGATCCTCGCCTTCGGCGCCCTGCCGGCCGGCGGCGCGGCCATGGCCGTCGCCTGGTGGCTCGACCTCACTCCCGGATTCCATCTAACCCTCGTCGCCACCGCCACCGCGGCCCTCATCGCCGTCGCCTGCTCGGTGATGGTCTATGTCGACACCCGCCGGCCGTTCTGGTCGCTCCCCCAGACCAGCGGCAAATTCTTCGGCACCACCGCCCTGCTCGGCGCCAGCCTGTGCACCGTCGTCTGGAGCTGGCACCACCTGTCCCTGGCAACACCTGCCCTGCTTCTGACCGTAGCCCTGCGGTGGGCGCTGTCGCTGTGGGAATTGTCGCACCACCGGCGTGCACTGGCCGACGAAGCCCACCCCTGGCACCGCTCCGCGCGCCTCCTGCAATCCCGTCTTGCCGTTCACGTCGACCTGCGCGGCTGGCTGCTGATTCTCACCGGCCTCGTCCTGCCCACCCTCATCGCCGCCGGCGCCTCCGCCCCCTGGCTGCTGACCCTCTCGCTCCTGCTCACCTGCACCAGCCAACTGCTCGAACGCCACCACTTCTTCACCACCGCCTCCGGCTCCAAAATGCCCGGCCACTGAT
>JAEYYS010000182.1 GCA_023428335.1 Verrucomicrobiota bacterium
ATCCCACCAAGGTCACCCACGACCATCTGGAAGCCAGCCTGTTCGCGGTGCCCGAAGGCATGGAAGTGACCGTTTGGGCCGCCTCGCCGCAGGTGTTCAATCCCACCAACATGGATGTCGATGCCGCCGGCCGGATCTGGGTCAGCGAGGGCATCAACTACCGCCGCCACAGCGGTCGAAGCCGCGAGGGCGACGCCATCCGCGTACTCGAGGACAGCGATGGCGACGGCAAGGCCGACCGCAACCATGTCTTCGTCCGCGAAAAGGCCCTGGAGAGCGCCATGGGCCTCGCCGTCTTCGACAACGTCGTCGTCGTCTCCAACACTCCCGACATCATCGTCTACACCGACGTCAACCGCGACCTCAAGTTCGATCCGGCGGTCGACAAGCGGGAAGTCCTGCTCACCGGCTTCGAGCAGCCCCAGCACGACCACAGCCTGCACGCCGTCTATGCCGGCCCGGACGGCCGCTGGTACTTCAGCAACGGCAACTGCGGCGCCCTGTTCAGCGACAAAAGCGGCAAAACCTTCCGCATCGGCGGCGCCTACCTGAACAACCCCTACGCCGGCGAGAAGAGCGATGACGGCCATGTCTGGGTCGGCGGCTTCACCGCCAGCATGGATCCCTCCGGCCACCGCGTGCGCATCCTCGGCCACAACTACCGCAACAGCTACGAGGGCGTCACCACCTCCCTCGGCGAGATGTTCCTCAACGACAACGACGACCCGCCCGCCTGCCGCGTCAGCCATCTCATCGAGGGCGGCAGCTTCGGCTTTTTCTCCGCCGACGGCAAACGCCAGTGGCGCGCCGACAAGCGTCCCGGTCAGACCGTGCCGGTGGCCGAATGGCGCCAGGACGATCCGGGCGTCATCCCCGCCGGCGACATCTACGGCGGCGGCGCACCGACCGGTCTCGCCTACTATGAAAACGGCGCGCTTGGCGAGCGCTGGAACGGCCTGCTGTTGAGCTGCGAGACCGGCCGCAACACAGTCTTCGGCTACCAGCCCAAACCCGACGGCGCCGGCTTCAAGCTCGAGCGTTTCAACTTCTTCACCAGCAACACCAGCGGCGTCTTCAAGGGCAGCGACTTCGTCGGCGGCAGCAACAACATCGCCGACGACCGCCACACCCAGTTCCGCCCCAGCGATGTGGTCGTCGGCGCCGATGGCGCGATCTACGTCAGCGACTGGTTCGACAAGCGCACCGGTGGCCATCAGGACCTCGATGAAACCTGCAGCGGTGCCATCTACCGCATCGCTCCGAAGGGCTTCAAGCCATCCGTGCCAAAGGTCGATTACAGCACCGTCGAAGGCTGCCTGACCGCCCTGCGCTCGCCCGCCAACAACGTCCGTCATCCCGCCTTCGTGAAACTGCGTGAACAGGGCGGCAAGGCGGTCGGCGCGGTGACGAAGCTGCTCGACGATCCCAATCCCCACCTCGCCGCGCGCGCCCTCTTCCTGCTCGCCCAGATGGGTGAGGCCGGCTTCCAGCGCGTGCGCACCCAACTCGGCCACGACGACGCCACCCGCCGCCTGGTCGCCCTGCGCGCGCTGCGCGCCGCCACCGGCGACGGCCTTGACCTGCTCGCCAGCATGGCCGGCGATGAATCCGCCGCCATCCGCCGCGAGGTCGCGGTCAGCCTGCGCGACGTGCCCTTTGCCCAGAGCAAAAACATCCTCGCCGAACTCGCCCGCCGCTACGACGGCCAGGATCGCTCCTGCCTGGAGGCCTTCGGTCTCGGCAGCACCGGCAAGGAAGAGGAAGTCTGGACCCTGCTGCGCGAGCATGAGGCCGAGGATCCGGTCGCCTGGTCCGAGGCTTTCACCCGCCTCACCTGGCGCCTGCATCCGCCGGCCGCGGTCGGTTCCGTGCTGAAGCGCGCCCTGGCGCCACAGCTCAGCGCCGCCCAGCGCAAGCTCGCCCTCGACACCCTCGCCTTCACCCCCGGTGCCGGCGCCGCCGAAGCCATGCTCGCCGCCGCCGAGGACAAGGCCTCGCCCGTGCATGGCGACGCCATGTGGTGGCTGATCAAGCGCAGCACCGAGGACTGGGCCGCTTACGGCATCCCGGCCGAGCTGAAGAAGCGCGGCATCTTCGATCCCGACGCCAGCAAGCTGATCACCATTGAGATTCCGCCGGAGATGGACAACCCGCTCAAGGTCGAGGACGTCATCAAGCTCACCGGCGACGTGAAGCGCGGCTCTTCACTGATCATGCGCTGCGTCATGTGCCACCAGATCAACGACCAGGGCGTCGAGTTCGGCCCGAGCCTGCAGGGCTGGGGCCTCAGCCAGCCGACCGAGGTCATCGCCCAGGCCCTCATCCAGCCGAGCAAGGACATCGCCCACGGCTTCGACGGCATGGAAATCGTCACCAAGGACGGCGTCAAAATCCACGGCCTCGTGCTCGCCGAGGGCGAGGTGCTCATCGTCCGCAGCATGGGCGGCCAAACCCAGTTCGTGCCGAAAAACCGCATCGCCAGCCGCAAAAAACTCGACCGCAGCATGATGCTCAGCGCCGCCCAACTCGGCCTCAGCGCCCAGGACGTCGCCGACCTCGTCGCCTACCTGCGCCAAGCGGAGTGATCCAGCGGATCACTTCGCCGTGTAACCGCCGTCGACCGGCAGGTTGACGCCGGTGACGTAGCGCGAGGCGTCGGCCAGCAGGAAGACCACCGCACCACCGAGGTCCGAGGGATCGGCCATGCGACCGAGCAGGGTGTGCTCGCAGTACCGGCTCAGGAAGGGCTCGGGCTGCTGGTTGAAAAACCCGCCCGGCGACAGGCAATTGACGCGCACGCCGCGCGGTCCATACAGCGCCGCGTAAAAGCGCGTCAGGTTGATCATGCCGCCCTTGTGAAAAAAGTAGTCGGGTGGCAGATCGCCCATCCCCGTGCCCTCGTAGAGTTCGTAGCTCGGGCCGATCATGCCCTGGATGCTGCCGATGTTGACGATGCTGCCGCTGCCCTGCGCCGCCATGCCCTCGCCAAAGGCGCGGTGCATGAGCATGACCCCGGTGGCATTGACCCGCATTGATTCCTCCCACTGCGCCACCGTGCCGCCCGCGCCCTTGACGACGCGTGCGACGGCATTGTTGACCAACCCATCGACCCGGCCATGGCGCGCCAGCACGCGGTCGCGCAGGGCCAAGACCGAGGCCTCGTCGCCCTGGTCGAGCACCTCGGCCTCGACCTGAAAACCGCGCGCCCGTTCCTCGGCCGCGACGGCCTCGAGTTTGGCGACATCGCGCGCGGCGAGCACCAGGGTGGCGCCGGCGGCGGCGAGATCGGCGGCGAGGCCGCGACCGTAGAGGCCGGCACCACCGGTGAGCAGGATGACTTTGTCGCGCAGGCTGAAGCGTTCGAGGTAGGACATGGTTTGGAAGAAAGAGGTTCGGCAGGGAGGATGGATCAGTCGTCGAGCGCGTCGAGCACCTCGCGCAGTTCGACCCGCGCGCCGCCGCGCTCGCGGCTGAGGCGACCCGCGATCAGCGCCGCCATGAGTTCGACGGTTTCCGCAAACGGCAGCGGCGGCTGACCCGTGCGCAGCAGATCGACCCAGGCCAGCAACTGGCCGCGAAAGGCGGCATAGGTGTCGGTCAGGCGCAGCGGCAACTGGCCGCCGGTGCCATACAGATGCACCGCGCCGAAGCTGCCGAAGGCATCATGGATCGCCGCGAGCGTGATCTGCACGCCGGACTGGTGCACGAGGTGCACGAGATCCGAACCGGGCAGCGCCTGGGTTTGGGCACTGACCAGACCGGGTCCAAGCAGGGGCTCGACCGCCTCCAGCGCGTGGATGCCGTAGCGCTCCCAGGTCTTGCAGGTGAAACTGGTGATCCAGCGCAGGTCCCCCAGCGACTGCCGCTGTGCTTCACTGAGCCGCATCTCCGGCGCGTAGCGCATGCCGCTGGTCGACAGCAGCACCGCGCCCTGCCGCTGCCAGCGCACAAACTGGCGCAGATCAGGCAGGTTCGTGGCCAGGGGTTTGTCGACAAACACCGGCAGCCCCGCCTCCACAAACGGCCGGGCCCTGCGCACATGGTCATCGCCGTCGTCGGTGGCGATGATGACGGCATCGACCTCGCCAATGACATCCTCGGGCCGGGCCACCACGTGTTCGATGCGGCTGGCGCGGGCCACCAGCGGCGCCTCGTCGGGGTTGTCGGTCCAAATGTGGGTGACGCGCGCGCCCGGGATGCGCACCTGCTCAAGCGGTTGCGCACCGAGGTAGGCCGGGATGGCCGGATAGGGACAAGCCGCCATGGCCGCAGGGTCGTAGCCGTTGACGATGGCCGACCAGGAATAGGGGTGGCCGTTGCCGGGGATCATGCCCAGCATGGCGAGGCGGAGTTCAGTGCTCATGCGATCTCCACCGGCAGCCCGGTGCGCGCGGACTCCAGCGCCGCGAGATTGAACTTCAGGGTCTGCACCCCCTCCTCAAAGCTGGCAAGCGGTGAAGGCAGGCCGGCACAACCGTCGAGGAAGGCAGCCGCCTGCCAGGTGAAAAGATCATCGCGCTCCGCCGGCTTCGACTGCCAGGTCCAGTCGCTGTCGCCATGACGCAGCCAACCCCAGCGCTGGCGATGCAACTCAAGCACCAGACTGCCGCGCTCGGCATGCACACGCAGTTCGAGTTCGTTGGGCGCCTGGAACTGGTTGTAGCAGTATCCGGCGAGGATGTCGCCATGACGGACCGACAGGTTGACCGTGTCCTCCACCTCCACGCCCTCCAGCACCTGGTGGGCGGCGTCACAGAAGACGCGGGTGGTCGGACCGAGCAGCCATTCCATCGCGTTGACCGAGTGGGTGAGCGCATCCTGAATCGCGCCGCCGCCGCTTTCGTGGCGGGCATAGTAGATGTCGCGGTAGGCCGGACGGAAGGTCGGGAAGTGCTGACCCGCCACCAGGCTGGCGTGGCGCGCGCGACCGAACTCGCCGGACAGCAGTGCCGCCCGCATCTCCTGCAGCCAGGGCATGGCGTGAAAAACGTAGGCCACGGCGACATGGCTGGCCGGGTGCGCCGCCATCGCCGCGCGCACCGCCTCCACCCCGTCGAGACCGGTCGCCAGCGGCTTTTCAATGAGCACGTGCACGCCTGCCTCCAGACCGCGCCGGGTCAGGGCCAGATGGGTGTGCGCCGGCGTGCAGATCACCCAGGCCGTGGCCGGAAAGGCTGCAGCGGCCGCCTCCAGGCTGTCGTAGCCGGTCACTCGGTAGCGCCCCGCCACCTCGGCCACCAGCTGCGCGTTCGTGTCGCAAACCGCCGCACGGCAGCGGCCGGTGTGGAGAAAACAGCGCAGGTGGCGCTCGCCAATGCTGCCGCAGCCAATGACGAGAACATGGGGAAGGTCGGACATGGAATGCCCCGATTAAACGTCCTTCCCCCCGCAAATTCCACGTCTTTCCAATCTCTAAAAAAACCGGTTGCCTGATGCCCCAAGCCCGCCTATCGAATCAGCCCCAAACTTCGCGCGGTTAGCTCAGTGGTAGAGCATCACCTTGACATGGTGGGGGTCGCAGGTTCGAACCCTGCACCGCGCACCATCTCCTCATCAACGACAGGAGATGACAAACCCGGAAAATCCGGGACAACGCTTTCAGAATCAGCGGCTTGCGACTTTTTCTTTCGGCTGTTCTTTTGGACAGCCTTTGACAGCGCTGGACGGCGTGGACCAGATTTTGGTGAGTAATACGGTGAGTCGTTCCCCGCGAGACTCGGCAGCATTTGAATCGATTTCGTGACCTGCAGGTGACGCACATCCGTGTAGATCCGATTCAACAGCCGTTCCTCACTCAGGCGCGCCAATTCCATCACTTCCCGCCGTGGCGCGTTGGCAATCACCAGCCACGTGATGAAGGTGTGCCGGAAGGAATGGAAGTCGGCTGTTTCTCCGTTCGCGTCGACGTAGGCAATGCCGGCCGCTTTGAGGTCACGGTGAAACGGTTCAATCTTGCGGTTGATGAGACCCTTGAAAACCCGGTCCATCGGCTTGGCATCCGCAGGCTTGAAGGCGCGGAGGTGCTCGGCGAGTTCCGGATTGAGCGGCAGCGTCACCTGCTTGCCGTTCTTCGTCGTCGTGGCACGCGCGCGGAAGGTTGGAGGCGTGGAATGCAAGTCGAGGTCGCGCCATTCCAGCTTGGTCAATTCGCCCCGGCGCAGGCCGGTGTACATCGCTGTCCGATAGACGATGGAACGAGGACCGGAAGCGGCGAGCAGGCGCGCCGCTTCTTCGCGCGTGTAGGCGCGGCGGGTCTTCGACTCGTTGCCCTTCACCTTGGCCTTTTCGACACCGGCCAGTGGATTGAAGGCAAGGCGGTCCATCTTCACCAGCCAATTGGCGAAAGTGCGCGCCGCGCCGAGGTAGTCGTTGCGCGTCTTCGCCGTGCAGTGCCTCAACGAGCACAGCCAGCGCTCAAAGGCGTCGCGCTTGATGTCGGCCGGCGTCTTCCACTGGCACCCGCTGAAAATGCGGTCCAAGCGGTTCTTTTCGCCTCGGATGTGAGCCGGCGCGCGGCCGCGCTGCTCCATGCTCTCGGCGTACTGCTCGAGGTGCTGCCGCAGCGGTTGCTGCGCGGCCTCGCGCAGCGGCTTGGGTGGCAACAGCCCGGCTTGTTCCTTCTCCATCTCAAGGAGAATTTCACGCTTCCGCTTCTCCGCGTTTTCCTTGAGGCTGACATGCAGGGGAATCTGCAGCGGCTTGAGACCGGGCCGGGGATGGACACGCAGCACGTAATGCCGGGATTCCTTGCCCCGGCGCTTGGGTTTGAACAGGGTGGCTCTCATGGTCGTTCAGCGCAGGTTGGTGGGCCGGTTGGAAATGTAGTCCTCCAGGTCTTCGCGGCAAATCATCCAGCGCGCGCGAACGCGCACCGCCTTGATTTCGCGGTTGTCGATCATCCGGCGAATGGTCCGGACATGGCAGCCGATCAGGCCGGCAACATCGTGCAGGCTGAGCAGGAGCCGATTCAAGTTCTGTGTCAGGGTTGGCGGGCAGGCATGCCGCTGGAGTGTTGTTTCAGGTTGTTGGTTCATATGCGCTTGGGATGGCTGTTCCAAGGCACGGAACTACTGCAATAGCAGGCGTTCGGTGCCAGACTCCACACCTGGAACACCGGGCTGCCACCGTTTTACCCTTCGCATTGAAGCATCTGCGATCATTTCGCAGCAGGCCGATGTAACAGATTGATCCCTTGATTCCAGAGCACACAAACTTTCCGATAGGAAACACACCCGAAGCTATCCGGCCAAGGCAAACGCCACATGTGTCACTTGCGTGAATTGCGCCGACACACCCTGAACACTGTTCGAACCATTGTCAAACCCTTTCCCGCATTGTCCAATATCCCCCGCTCAGAACGTGCCCGAAGAAGTACGGAGGGGGCGACAGGCTCGACCACCCAACACCATGGCGGGCCACTAGATGTACGCACCGGGCGAAGTCAAAGCCCGGAAGTTGGGAGAACCTCAGGCCGGTTCGGGCCGAGGCTACGCGTGCTAAATCGGAGCCAGCGTCAAAATTATCCTTGACTCAAGGCAACGTTGGCTATATACTAACCCCATGACAACACAGACAGCGCGGCAATGATGGTGAGCCTGCCCTAGCCGCGCAGACAGAAGTGCACCCCGCGCGACCCAGACCCTTGGAAGTTAAGGTCGCGCGGGGTGAAGAGGCAAGCTTTTAGCTCGTGTGGCGAAATGGCAAACGCAAGCGCCTTGCAAGCGCTCTCCTGCTACGGAATTGCGGGTTCGAATCCCGCCACGAGCACAGGTTAATATAAATATTAACATTTTCAATCTCTTTTTTATGACCACTCCCATTCAGTCAATGGAACAGCTGCAAGAGCACCTTGAAGCCTTGCGGAAGCCCCTGTGGGCTGAATATAATCGTCTCAAGAAGGAGCTCACCGAAACTGAGCAGATGCTTCGTGCTACAGGCGTCACTAGCTTCCCGGTCGCTTCCAGCAGCACTTCCCCCAGTCAGCCGGCCCCCAACCGTCCTCTTCTTTCGTCCTCACTGGGTCAGCCCAATCAGCCGATCGAAATGAAAGTCCGCTCATTTTCGCTCACTCAACTGATAAGGGATGCGTGTGTGTCCATTGGAACCTCAATCACCCTTGAAAAGGTTATTGACTACATTTCGGAAACCCATCCCGAGCTGCAGGTCAATCCCCACAGCGTCAGCGCGATTCTCTCTAGCGGTCTGGTCAAGTCGAATTTCATTACCCGCGTTGAGATTCCTCACGGCAAGTCAGGACGTGGCAATGTTTATGAGCTTACCAACCATGCCAACATCGTTGGAGCCAATATGTCAAACAGGCCTGACGGAAGCACCCGCGAAGACCTGCTCTAGAAGCTTACCTCAAACACCAAGAGACTCATCGTCATTGGTAAAAAAGGTTCTCAAAAGGGCAGAAACGAACACCTCGGGCTGACAAAGCAGCTTGATGTGGTCATTCCTCCGCATCTTCCACCGCCTTGGCGGCCTGCAGACCTGTAACAACGAAACTCCGCTAACGGAAATCACCCACTGAGGCGGCACGTACAAGCGTCGCCCATCCTCCTTCATCCAGTACCCGCCCTCCTTCTGCTGCCACGTCAAGGACCTGCCGCCGCCGTGCTTCACGGATTTCAGGGTTTCCCAATAGAGGCGGTTGCCGTGCAGGCGGGCCGGTGCGTCCTTGTGCAGGAAGCGGTTCCAGCGCGCGCGGTTCACGTCGGCCTCAATCTTCTTCCGCGCCCAGCGACGCACCTTCACCAACTGCTCAGGCGCCAGATCGAGTTCCCGACGCTCGCCAAAGGGCAGCTTGCCCTTGTTGAAGGCTCCCCAGTAGCGGCCGGTGAAGTCGCCCGGGCGCGTCTGGTCGGACTTCGACAGGTACTTGCCCATGTAGTTCATGATGCCGCCCTTGCTTTTCACTGGGTCGACCTGGCAGCAGGCCTTGCCTTGGTGGCGGTCGCCGTCATGGGCCAGCTCGTACCAACGCGCACTGCACCACGCGCGCAGATCGGCCAGCGGTTCGCCGGACAACCCCAAGACGACCAAGTGATAATGCGCCGCCCCGCGCGTCTGGAATTCCAGCTTCCAGACGCCCGCCGCGTTCGGGTAGCGACGCGCCAGCGCTTGGCAGAAAACCCGCAGGTGGTTCTTGTAAATGCGGAACTGCTCAGGGGCGGGAAAGTCGGCCGGATAGGTCAGGGTGACCAAGACCGCCTTGGACAGTGCTTCCGCGTTCAGCTTGGCCATGAACTGCTTGAAGCGCGCGCGGCTCGAGGCCGACCACTCTTGGATTTTCTGCCTCGGTCGTTTGCTTTTCGGGGGACTCCACTCGCAGCGACTTGGGCCGCGAATCTCGACGAGCGATGCGCCCTCATACCATGCCAGGCCCATGGTCGACGGCTTCTGGCTTGTGACGATATGCGGCTTAGACAAGCCCGCCGCAGGCGGTGACCCGCCCCCCGCCCCCGGAGGGCGGCGGTTGGGGC
>JAEYYS010000200.1 GCA_023428335.1 Verrucomicrobiota bacterium
GCGCAGCACGATGTGGCTGGCGTAACAGCCGTTCAGGCCGCTGCCATCGCGCAGAGCGGCGTGACCGTACTTGAAAAGACGCTCGCACTTCTGCGGCAGATGCCATTGCATGCAGGGGGCGCAATGACCGCAGGAATCCGCCAGCGTCCACGTGACCCGTTGGCCGGTCGCGATGCCCGCGCGGGCGCTGGCAACGACGTGCCCGACGGCCTCATGGCCGAGCACGCAGGGCGTTGGCGCGGAGCGGCGACCCTCGGTCGTGTGCAGGTCGGAGCCGCAGATCGTGGCCAGTGAGATGGCCACCAGCACCTCACCGGGGTGGAGTTCGTCGGGCAGTGGCACTGAGCCCAGTTGAAACGGCTGATGGGCACCTTGGAAAAGTTGGACGCGGGCAGTCATGGTGGGGATCATCTCCGGATCAGCAGGGCCAACAGTGCGCTGCACAGGGCGGCGACGGCGACGAGGGGAAAGACCAGGGCGACGCTTTCCACGCCGGGGGTGCTGGCGAAGGGGTTGTGCTGGATCATCCAGCCAATGAAGGGCTCGCCCAAACCGGCCATGGCGTAGGCAAAAAAGTTCATCACGCCGACCGCGGTGCCGGCGCGTTCGCGGCCGAGCAGATCGGGGGCGAGCGCCCAGAAGGCGGACTGCGGGCCGTAGGCGAAAAAGCCGGCGAGGAAGAGCACCGGCACGCCCAAGCGATGCCCTGCCGGCAGCAGATACATCGCCAGGGCGGCGACCGCGGCGAGCAGCATGAAGCTGGCAATGACGCCGCTGCGGCGCGAGTCGCAAAAGCGGTCGGAGATCCAGCCGCTGGTCAAGGCGCCGAGCGCCATGCCGATGGGCAGGGCGATGCTGATCCATTTGCCCAGCGGGTCGGCTTTGAAATCCTCGCCGAGGAAATACACCGGCACCCAGATGAGCAGGCCATAGCGCACCGTGTTTTGAAAGCCGATGGCGAGACCCGCGAGCAGCAGGCGACCGTTTTTCAAAGCCATGCCGTAGCGCTGCCACGCAGTTTCCTGGGTCGCCCCGGTCACGCGCACCTTTTCATCCTCATGGCTGTCGGGAAAGCCGGCATCGCTGGGCCGGTCACGGGCGATGAACCAGACCACCAGCCCGCCGAGCAGCATGAGGATGACGGGCAGACGGAAGATCCAACGCCAGTTGAGTTGCAGCACGTCAAGCACGAGCAGCGAGGTGGCGAACGACAACACCGAGGACAGGCCCGCCGCCAGCACATAGAGCCCGAAGGCACGGCCGCGCTCGTGGGCGCCGAACCAGTTCGACACCAGCCGGCTGCCGGGCGCCCAGCCCATGCTTTGCGCCAGGCCGTTCAAGCCCCAGGCGGCGGCAAGCGACTTGAAGCCGACACCGAAGCTGGTCAGCCAGTTGAGAGCAAAGGAGGTCACCGCCCCCAGGCACATCATGCGGCGACCGCCAAACGTGTCGCCGAGGTTGCCGTTGATCATCTGCCCGGCGGCGTAGGCCCAGAGCATGGCGGCGCTGATCCAGCCGAGCGTCTGCTTGTCCAAGCCCAACTCCGCCTGAATGCCCGGGATGGCAAAGCCAAAGGTCTGCCGGCCGGTGTAGTAAAACAGGTAGCAGAACATCACCGCGCCCAGCGACCAGCGCCGGGCACGGAGAAAGGCCGGGGGGTGATGGGCTTTGGCAAGCTCCATAGAGACTTCATCACTTGGAGAGTGATGACTCCTTTTGCAGGCCGTTGCAGGTGAACTCGAAGATGTCGAAGTTGCGCACGTCACCGGCGGCGCGGGCGGCATAGGCGGCGTTGAGCGGCTCGCTGAACACCAGCGGCACCATTTCCTCGTAACGGCCGCCGTGGCTGCGCAGGGCGCCGGCAAGCGCGCTGAGGTCGTGGTAGGCGGGCGTGCGCCCAAGCACGACATCGCGACCGCTGGCCACCACGAGGTCACCCATGCGATCCTCGGGCAGTTCCATCAGGCGCGCAGCGACCGCGCGCTCATGGCACTCGGTGATGCCGTCGCGCTGCAGCAGCCAGTCGCGCACGACTCCTGCCTGCAAGCCGTCGGGCAGATGCACCTGGGCGAAGGAACCGAGCGCACCATGATGCGCGACATAGGGATCGGTGATCGGCAGGATGACGCGGAACCCCTCGCCAAACTGCGCCACCAGCTCGCTCTCCAGATAAATCACGTTCGGACTGCCGTCCGGCTTTTGCTTGGCGCACATGCCGTGGTCGGCCGTGACACCGAGCACCGCCCCAAGCGCGAGCAGGCGACCGAGTTCGACATCGATCGCCGCATAAAAATCCAGCGCCTCCGGCTCCTCCGGGGCGTGCTTGTGCTGCATATAGTCGGTCGTGCTCAGGTACAGGAAATCGGCGCGACCGCTCTCCAGCAGGGCCACGCCCGCCTTCAGCACGTACAGACTGGCATCACCGCTGTAGATCTCCGGGGTGGGACCCACCAGCGATTCGACATCGCCGATGCCGTGCGTGTCAACGACCGCCTGCTTCGCCTTCTCCGAAGAAAAGGCGATGCCGCCCTCCTGGATCAGGCCGCTGGCGAAGATGTCGCGCAGCTTTTCCTTGGCGGTGACCACGGCAACCTTGCGACCGGCGCGCTGGGCGTGCGGGAAGATCGTCTCGGCGCGCAGGAACTTCGAGGAGTTCATCATCACCTCCTCGCCGCTGGTGGTGTCGAAGAAGAAGTTGCCGCCGATGCCATGCACGCTCGGCGGCCGGCCGGTGACGATGCTGCTGTTGTTGACGTTGGTGAAAGTCGGCATGGCCGCGCGGGCAAAACCACGCCAGCCCTGCACGCTCATCTTCGCCAGGTTCGGCATGCGCCCGCGGGCGAGGGCGCAGTCGAGGTATTCATCGGCCGAGCCATCGAGGCAGATGACGACGACAGGACGGGCGGGCGGCTGGTAGGTGCGTTGATTGACGGTGAACATGACAGGGAGGGATGGGCGACACCTGAGGAGGCGCAGGCGAGCGGTCTCGAAGCGCGGCGACCGGAGTGCGGGTTCGCTTATTTTTTGCGCTCGATGTACTCCTGCACCTGCACGGGGATGTCGGTGCAGATGGCATCGACGCCGAGGCCCAGGCCGAGGAAATAATCATTGAGGCTGTGACCGGGCCAGCCGGTGACGATGAAGCCCTGCTTCTGGGCGTCCCTGACGGCCAGTCGGGTGGTGCCCTCCATTTTCACCCCGACGCGGTTGGAGCCAATGGCCCGGGCACTTTCGAGAACCTCCGGCGTCAGCGGGCCGCCGCGGATGAACATGATGTCGGCATCGGGCTTGAGTTTCTTGATCGCCTGAAGCGGGCGCACATCGAAGGACGTGAACAGGTAGGTCGAGCCCTGCGGGACATGCCGGGTGACCTTGTCAAGAATGGTCCGAGCATAGGCTTCGATGCGCGCGTCGGGATACAGCTCCTTGTTGCTGGTCTTCATCTCGAACTCCACATACAGGCCGGGCTTGTCGTTCAGATAGTCCAGCAGGGTGTCGAGAAAGAGCAGCGGCTCCTTCTGCTTCCTGGAAACGATCTTTTTGGCTTCGGCGGCCGCGAGATGTTCGACCGGACCGCTGCCCTCGTGGGTGCGGTCGAGGCTGTCGTCATGCAGGACCACCAGTTCGCCGTCCCGGGTCATGCGCACATCCAGTTCAAACCCACGGATGCCCTTGTCGTAGCTGCTCTTGAAGGCAAACAGCGTGTTTTCCTCGAACTCGTGGGCGCCGCCGCGATGGGCAAAATGGAAGGGCTTTTTCTGCGGCTCCTCAGCGCCGTACAGGGATGGAAAGGCCAGGAGTGCCGAGAGGATCAGGAGGGGGGCTTTGTGCATGATGAGCGGGGGGGGGGAAGGTTTACAGGGTGGGTTACATTTCATCCGGGGTGAGGCGGTAGCTGAACACGGT
>JAEYYS010000205.1 GCA_023428335.1 Verrucomicrobiota bacterium
GCCGCACGCACGCGCTGGCGGCGCACAGTTTCGCCTGTCTGCGTTTGACGGCGGGCACGGTGGCCACCGAGGGCTTGGTCTGCGTTTGAGGCGCGGCGGTGCCGCGTCCGGTCTCGTCAGGCGATTAGTTCCTTGACGACGCTGCAGTCGTTGACGCCGGTGAGCTTGAAGTCGAGGCCGGCGTAGCGGTAGGTGAAGCGTTCGTGGTCGAAGCCGAGCAGGCGCAGCAGGGTGGCGTGGAAGTCGTGCACGTGCACCGGCTTCTCGACGGCCTGGAAGCCGAACTCGTCGGTGGCACCGTGGGTGTAACCACCGCGCGCGCCGCCGCCGGCGAGCCAGCAGGTGAAGCCGTAGTGGTTGTGGTCGCGGCCGCGCTGCTTGCCGGCGTTGGCGCCGGGCGTGGGCAGCTCGACAGAGGGCGTGCGCCCAAATTCCCCGCCCCAGATCATGAGGGTGTCGTCGAACAGGCCGCGCTGCTTCATGTCGTGCATGAAGGCGGCGATGGCGCGGTCGACGTCCTTGGCGAGGCGCTGATGGTCGAGGATTTCATCATGGCTGTCCCAGGGCTGGCCGGCGCCGGTCCAGAGCTGGATGAAGCGCACGCCGCGCTCAAGCAGGCGGCGGGCGATGAGGGTTTGGCGACCGAAGTCGCTGTCGCCATAGGCCTGGCGCACGTACTCCGGCTCCTTGCTGATGTCGAAGGCGTCCGAGGCCTCCATCTGCATGCGGTAGGCGAGTTCGTAGCTCTGGATGCGGGCGTCGAGCTGCTGGTCGTTCTCGCGCTGCTTGAGGTGCTGCTCGTTGAGCGCGAACAGCAGGTCGAGCTGGCGGCGCTGCTGGCGCAGGTCGAGCGAGCTGTTCTTGATGAACTCGACCAGCTTGTCGACCTCGGAGTTCTCGGTGTTGATGTAGGTGCCCTGGTAGATGCTCGGCAGGAAGGCCGACTGCCAGTTCTTGGTGCGCCGGGTCGGCATGCCCTTCGGGCACATCGAGATGTAGCCGGGCAGGTTCTGGTTTTCCGAGCCGAGGCCGTAGGTGACCCAGGAACCGAAGCTGGGGCGGTGCAGGCGGCTTTCGCCGCAGTTCATCAGGCCGAGCGAGGGTTCGTGGTTGGGCACGTCGGCCTGCATCGAGCGGATGACGCAGAGGTCGTCGGCGAAGGCGGCGGTGCGCGCGAAGAGGTCGCTCACCTCCAGGCCGCACTCGCCGTACTTGTTGAAGGCGAAGGGCGACTTCATGCCGGCGCCGGTGGGGCGCTCGGTCTTGAGCAGGTTCGGCAGCGGCTTGCCGTCGTACTTGTCGAGCATCGGCTTCGGGTCGAAGGTGTCGACCTGCGAGGGGCCGCCGTTCATGAAGAAGTGGATGACCCGCTTGGCCTTGGGTTCGAAGTGCGGCTGACGGGCGGCGAAGGGGCTGGCCGGAGCGGCCTGCGCGCCGCCGGCACCGATGAGGTCGCCGAGGGCGAGCGCGCCGAAGCCCATGCCCACCCGGCCGAGCAGCTGGCGGCGGGTGAGGAAGCGGTGTTCGAGGCGGAAAGCGTGGGAATCCATGACGTTGGGGGTCAGGAAAGATACGCGCTTCCGGCCAAAACTCGATCAAAATCGGCCGGGCGACGGTGCCGTCCCCGGCGCCGGGACGCCGAATTTCCGTGGGAAGAACCGATTTTTCGCTGGGAATCCGCCGCAGTTCCGCCTACGCTGCGTTGCATTCCGGCAGTCTAACGTCTAAAGTTTGACTGTCTGCGGGACGGTTACCGGCCCGCGACCTCAGCAACCAACAACATCCACACACCCTATGGCCACCAAGAAAGCCACGAAGAAAGCCGCCCCGAAAAAGGCGGCTGCTGTTAAGAAGCCCGCCGCCAAGAAGGCGGCTCCGAAAGCCAAGCGCAAGGCCAACCCGGCCCTGATGAAGCCCGTGCAGCCTGATGCCGTCCTCGCCGCCGTCGTCGGCAGCAAGCCCGCTCCCCGCGGCCAGATCACCAAGAAGCTCTGGGACTACATCAAGAAGAACGGCCTGCAGGACGCCAAGAACAAGCGCCAGATCAACGCGGACGACGCGCTGAAGGCGGTGTTCGGCGGCAAGAAGTCGGTGACCATGTTCGAGATGACCAAGCTCGTCTCGGCGCACATCACCGCCTGAGGATAGCGCACACCCTCCTGAACAACTCGCGAGAGGCTTCCGGTCAACCCGGAAGCCTCTTTGCTTTTCAGGGGTGATCGATGGCCTAACAGAAAGAATGGTACGAGCGGCGCGGGCGAGGTCCGCTCCGCAGCACGATGTTGGCAGCGCTACAGCGGCCGGCGTGGGGGGCTGCCGGCCGGCATGCGACTCAGTCGACGAACTGGAACTCGTTCGACATCAGCAGCACCTGCGCGAGCTGGGCGAGCGGCGTCTGCGGCTTCTCGCGGTTGAGCGGCCAGCCGGCCGGCCCGCAGAAATCGCTGTCGGCCTTGGTCAGCAGCACGGCCTGGCCGGTGACCGGATCAACGCGCTCCAGGCGCGGCACCCAGGAGTAGCTGTCACTGTCGGTGCTGCCGTCGATGCATTCGACGACGAAGCTGAGCAGCTCGCCCTCGCTGACGCGGATCTCGGCGTTCATCTCGGCGCTGCCGGCCGGCGGCACGAGCATCTCCTTCACCGCACCGGCGCGATTGGACAGGATCCAGGCGCGCACACCGTTGCCGCGGTCGCTCGAACGCTTGATCGTGCCGGCGATGCGGATCGTTTCGGCGGCGGGCGCGGTCCACTGCAGGATGGCGGCGGCATCGCGGCCGGGGTGACCGCCGCCCGGGCCGACGTAGAGGTGGCCGTGTTCCTTGTCCGGATAGGTCTTTGCCGGCAACCAGCGCAGGGTTTTGCCCTCCTGCTTGAAGTGCGGCAGCGGCGTGTAACCGGCGAGCGTCGCCTTGCCGGCGGCGTCCTTTTCGATGCGACCCGAGCCGTAGCTCCAGACGAAGGCGAAGCGGCGGTTGGCGAGGGCGTCGGCCTCCGAGCAGAAGCGCTGGGCCAGTTCGACTTCGGCCGGCGACGGCATGCGGTGCAGGACGCGGCGGTACAGGGTTTCGATCGACTTTGAATCGACGCTGCTGCCTTCGACCGGTGTGGCGGCGGCGAGCGACTGCGAGCGCTGGCGCAGGAAGGGGCTGTTCATCAGGAACAGCGCCTGCTGCGGCACCACCGTGTTGTAGCGCATCGGACTGTGGCTGTCCGGATTGGCGAAGTCGAACATCGCCGGCACGGTGGCCTGATCGTAGCGGTCGACGAGCAGGTACAGGCTGCGGCGCTGGTCGGCGGCCTTGTCGTTGAGGGCGAGGGCGCGCCCGCCGACGCGACCGGCATCGAGTTCGCCGGCCACCTGCAGCATGGCATCGCGCATCGCTTCGTAGTCGAGGCGCTGGCGGTTTTGACGGCTGATGAGGGCGTTGTCGGCGTCCTTGAGCGCCTTCTCGGGGGCGACCTGGCTGCTCTGCTGCCAGGCGCGGCTGGTGACGATGCGGTGGTGCAGTTTTTTCAGGCTCCAGCCCTCCTCCATGAAGGTGGCGGCGAGGTGGTCGAGCACGTCCTGCTGGACGGGGGCGTCGGTCTGCACGCCGAAGTCGCTCGGCTGCTCGACCAGGGGCTTGCCGAAGTGCTGGGCCCAGACGCGGTTGACGATGACGCGGGCGGTGAGCGGGTTGTCCCTGCTGGCGATCTTGCGCGCCAGTTCGAGTCGGCCGCTGCCTTCGGTGAACTTCTCGCCGCCGAACATCGTCAGCCAGCCGCGCGGCGAGACCTCGCCCTGGCGACTGGGGTTGCCGCGGATGAAGATGCGCACGTCGGCCGGCTTGTCGCGGTCGACCATGACCATGGCGCGCGGCGGCGCCCCGGGGTGATCGGTCTCGAGCTTGACCCGTTCGTTGGCGAACTTGACGGTTTCACCCTGATCCTTGCGGGTGAAGAATTCATTCATGCGTTCGACCGGCAGGGCCATCGGGCTGGGCTCGCTCTGCAGGATGGCGCGCACTTGCTGCCAGTCGGCGTTGTCAGGTTCGTTGCCGGCGAGGCAGGTGTTGAAGATGTCGGCGTAAAGCTTGGCGACCTCGCCGAAGTCCTTCGGCGCCGGGCGCTTGGCGAGTTCGTTGCGCGGCACACCACCGAGACCGGTGGCCGTATCGGTGAGCTTGGCGACCACGGCCGGGGCCTTGGCGGCGAACTCGGCCGCGGGCAGGGCGGCGAACTCCTTCCAGGCCAGCATGACCGGGTGCGGCTTGGCGGCGAGGGCGTGACGCTTGACGAACTCACCCCACTTGTCGGCGACCTTGTCGCGCAGCTTCAACTGGCCGGCGCGGCCGCGGCGGGCGGTGTTGTCCTTGATGTCCTCGGCCTCGCGGA
>JAEYYS010000269.1 GCA_023428335.1 Verrucomicrobiota bacterium
GAGCGGTTGCGGTTGTGTTGCGCAGGTTCAACCTCGCGCCCCCGGCAAGGCGGGCTCGACATCCCTTCGCGTTCAAAACGATCATGCCGTCACCGTCATGTCCCCGCCCCGATCCGCCGCCCGCCCGCTGCCCGCCACGATGGATGTTGTTTACACCTGGGTGGACGGCAACTGGCCCGGTTACGCGGACCTGATGCAGCGTTATTCACCGACCAAACTGGAACTCAACCCCGAGCGTTATCGCGACCTGCACCAGTTGTTGCGCTACAGCCTGCGCTCGCTCGAACAGTTCTGCCCGTGGGCCCGACAGATCGTGTTTTTCACCTGCCGGCCGCAGGTGCCGGCATGGCTGCGGCGCGATCACCCCAAGGTGCGCATCGTGCATCACGACGAGGTCATGGACCCGGCGATTTTGCCCACCTTCAGCAGCAACACGATTGAGAACCACCTGCACTGCATCCCCGGCCTCACCCCGCAGTTTCTCTACCTCAACGACGACTTCCTGTTCGGCCGCGCGACCGGCATCGCGGACTTCTTCACGGCCGACGGTCGCATCAAGGTCCTCGGCACGCTGGTCGGCGAGCATCCGTCGTTTCGCATTTACGAGGCCCGGCATCGCCTGATCTCACTCGGGTTCATCGAACACACGCCGATCCTGATCGACGGCGAGCTGCTCGCGGACGCGATCGCGACGCGCCCGGCGGAGATCGCCGCCACCTTCGCCCAACGTTTCCGCACCGACGACCAGGTGCGCATGGACTACCTCTACCGCCAATACCTGCTCGCACATCGCCGCGACCGCGCCGTGGCCGAGCCCTGCTGGCGCCTGCTGCGCTATCACCGGTTTCACAAAATCATGCACCGCCCCGCCGCCGAGCGCCGCGCATTCGACCGGCTGCGGCAGCTGCGGCCGAAATTCTACTGCCTCAACGACGACCAGCGCGACACGCCCCATCCCACGGTCAATGCCCTCGTGCGCGAGTTTCTGCAGGAGCTTTATCCACAGCCGTCGTCGTTCGAAAACGACGTTTGAACTTCGAGGCTCACATGTAAGCTGACGGGTTGAGGCAGGGCGGGACCGCCGCGCATTACCAACGAGCGACACCTGAACGGGCGACCCGGCCTGCCCTCCGTAGCCTTGGCGAAGGCGGGCGGTCTGTCCCTGCCTGTCTTCTTGTTACACCAGCGTCCCTTGGTTTTTACACTTCTGGGTTGCCTTGTGTAGGGGCGCGCCTCGTGCGCGCCCGCGAGCACAACAGGACTTTCGAGTGGGCGTGGTCAAGCCACGCCCCTGCTATGAAGCCGAAGTAGTCGAGCAAAAAGAAAGCTCCGCCAGGCGCTGGGTTCAGCGCAGAGGACTCCCGTGGATGGAGAGGGAGGACTGAAGGGAGCGACGGGGACGTTCTCCGCCATGACGCGCGGGCGGCGAGCCCACGATCCAACCTGCTATCCAAGCGCCGGGGCGCGCAGCACCGGGCTGTAAGATGACTTATGCGGAAGAAGTGGCGGAGACGAACGGTCCCATCTACAGGTCGGGCCGCCGCAGCGACCCAAGGGGCGTAACGGACACGTGCCGCCCCCGCCACTCCAAGTCCCTCAGGCGCTCACCCCATGCGCAGGCCGAGTTGTTCGGCCGTGCAACGGCCAGTGTTCAGGCGCCATAAATCGATGGCCAGGCGGCGGGCGGCAGCCACCGCCAGGCGTTTGCGCTGCCGTTTGCTGGTGGCCGCGCGCAGCTTGCGCAGCGGCGGATAATCCGGCTGCCATTCCAGCAGCCGCCACACCGCCTCGACCAACCAGTGGCGCACCCGCGGGTTGCCGTGCTTGGTCACCGAGCCTTGGCGGCGGCTGGTGCCCGAGGACGCCTCACTCGGACACAAGCCGGTGTAGCTGGAGATGCCCCGCCGTCCGCTGAAGCGGCGCCAATCAAATATCTCCAGTTGCAGGCTGCCGGCGGTAAGCGCCCCGATGCCCTTGGGCTGCGGCGTGGTGGCGTAGCCTTCCACCTTCGCGGTCCACTCGTCCACGGCGGCATCCAGCTCCACCGCCTGCCTTTGCCAGCACTGCACGCGCACCCGCAGCTCCCCCGGCAGTTGCTCCGCCAGCGCGGCCCACGGCTGCGCCCGCCACCAGCCCGGCGGGGCCTGGAAGCCGGCCATCAGCATCAGGCCATGCCCGCGCACCACCGCCCGCTGGCGTTCCTTCAGCAACATCCCGCGTTGCCGGCTGATCGCCCGTCGGCGCTCCTGCTCCACGTCCGGCACCCGCACGAGACTGAACGCATCCGTGTTGCCGCGCAGGTGCCGATCGAGTGCGTCACAGAGCTGGCGGGCGTCGCGCTTGTCGGTCTTCACCCGCCGGCCCTGCGGATCCCAGCGCCGGGGCACCACCACCACATTATGCGCGCCCAGTGCCTCCAGCCGCCGATGCAGCCCATACCCGCACGGGCCCGCCTCATAGCAACTCTCCACCCGCACCCCGGCCGCCCGCAACCCCGCCACCATCTCCAGCAGTTGCTCCACCGTCATCCGCCGGGCCGGCTTCGGCAACCGCTCACCGTCCTGCCGGCAAACCACCACATCCGCCGCATGCAGGTCCAACCCCAGCTTCACGACCATTGTCACTGCCGTCTGGACGGCAGCACGCTCCATCACTACTGTTTCAACGTTATTATTATTCATCAGCCGACAGGTTGGCCGCTCTAGGGCCGCCTGTCGGCTTCATGTCATCTGCAGAGCAACTGCATGCTTCCGGCTCAGCCCTTGATGGCGCCGGCGGAGAGACCGCGCACGAAGAGCCGCATGGTGAACAGGAAGATGATGATCAGCGGAATCGCGGCGAGGAAGTAGGAGGCCATGATGCGGCCCCACGGTTTCACGTATTCGCCGTCGAGGTAGATCAGGCCGACGCCGAGGGTGAAGAGTTCCTTGTCGCGCAGGATGATGAGCGGCAGGAGGAAGTCGTTCCAGAGGTTGAGGAAGGTGAGGATGGCGAGCGTGCCGATGATCGGGCTGGCCATGGGGATCACGATGTTGATGACCTGCTGGAAGTGCGAGGCGCCGTCCATCTCGGCCGCCTCGAAGAGGTCCTTGGGCAGGTCCTCCAGAAAATGGCGCAGCACGAAAATGTTGAAGACCTGGCCGCCGGCCACGCCCACGAGGATGAGGGCGAGCAGGGTGTTGAGCAGGCTCATGGACTTGAGCAGCATGAACAGCGGCACGATGTTGGTGACGGTGGGCAGCAACATCAGGATCAGGAACATGGCCCAGAGCACGCCGCTGAACGGCAGCTTGTGCCGGGCGAAAAAGTAGGAGCCGAGGATGGCGAGAAAGAGCGAGCAGACCGTGCCGGTGACGGCGACGAAGACGGTGTTGGCGAGATAGGGGCCGATGAGCTTGATGGCGAAGAGCCAGTTGCCCCACTGCCACTCGTGCGGCGGCAGCGGCAGCCAGGGCTGCCGGATGAAGGACGCGTTGTCCTTGAAGCTCACCTGAAACATCATGTAGAGCGGAAACAGCTCGATGAGGATGAAGAACCAGATGATGAGGTGCTTCGGCCAGTCGACCTTGCGGTGGAGGCGGGCGACGGGATTGTCGGCGGTGCTCATTTGTCGACGCGGACGTAGCGGTTGTTGATGACGGTGAGGCCGAGGATCACGATGGCGAGGACGACGCCGATGGCGCAGGCGTAACCGAACTCGCCGGCGACGAAGGCCCGGTTGTACATCCAGAGGCCGGGCACCATGCCACGGCCGCCGGGCCCGCCGTATTCATTGAGCAGGAGCAGCAGCAGGCCGTATTGGCCGAGCGTGCCCACGATCAGGAGCACGAGGCTGAGGCGCACCTGGGTGAGGATGAGCGGCAGCTCGATGTAGAGGAATTTCTTGAACGGGCCGATGCCGTCGAGCTCGGCGGCCTCGTAGATTTCCTGGCCGATGGACTGGAGACCGGCGAGGTAGATGAGCACGCCCACGGTGCCGATCCAGGGAAAGCCCCAGATGAAGAGGGCGGGCAGAATCAGCTCGGGTTGCGACAGCCAGCCGATGGGCACGTCCTGGAAAAACACGCTCCAGCCGAAGAAATCGTTGACGGCCACGAGCACGTGCTTGAATCCGGTGGCCTCGATCACCTGGTTGAGCGCGCCGAGATTGGGATCGAGCAGGAACTTCCAGATGAAGAGCGTGACGAGCCCCGGCACAATCATCGGCACCACGAGCAGGGCGCGGTAGGCATACTGCCATTTGTCGCTCGTGATGCGGTGGATCAGCACCGCCATCAGGATCGACGGGATCATCTTGAAGAGGTTGAACACCAGCAGCGCGCCGACGGTGACAAAGGAGTTGAGCAGGGTGCTGTCCTGGATGGCGCGCAGGTAGTTGGCCCAGCCGATGAACTGCTTGGCCTCGCCGCCGGACCAGTCGAAGAAACTGTGGTAGACGGCGCTGACCGCGGGGAAATACGCGAAGGTCAGCACCATGAGCAGCGAGGGGACCACAAAAAGGTAGAGCCGCCATTCGCGGAGGACCTTTTGCCGGGAAAGGGGAATTGCCATGGGGAGCGAAGCCGAAACGACGCATGTCGAGTGAGGCACACGCATCCGCGGTGCCAAGCCGGAATTTTAGCTCGTGGCGGGAATTATCAGTCATGGCTTGCCAATCCGGGGAGGGTGCATGCAGTCGGCCGGATGGCCCCCGTGTCCGCCTCCGCCCTGCTCACCGCGCTCAATTGGCGCTACGCCGTGAAGAAATTCGATCCGGCTCGCGTCATCCCGGCCGACACTTGGCGCGCCCTCGAAGAGGCGCTCGTGTTGACCCCGTCATCCATCGGGCTGCAGCCCTGGAAGATCATCGTCGTCACCGATCCGGCGGTGAAGGCACGCCTCCAGCCGGCGGCCTACGGCCAGGCGCAGGTGAAG
>JAEYYS010000299.1 GCA_023428335.1 Verrucomicrobiota bacterium
CTGGCCCGCGACCGCGCCGGCAATGAATCCGCCCGCGAGGTCAACGTCCAGCTCGATCCACAGCCGCCGCCGGCGCCGGTCATCACCGCACCGCTGCATCAGGCCGTCGTGGCGACAGCCACGGTGACGGTCAGCGGCACGGCCGAAGCCGGTGTGACGGTGCGCCTGAGCCGCAACGGCGCCCCCCAGGGCAGCACTGCGGCCGCCCCGGGCGGTACCTTCAGCTTCGCCAATGTGCCACTTGTCGAGGGTGCCAACAGCCTGGTCGCCACCGCCGAGGACGTGCTCGGCACGCGCGCTTCCGCCGCGGTCAGCGTCACCCGCGATTCCGGACCGCCGGCCGCGGTGGTGCTGGAAGAACCGCCCGTGTACGACGCCTTCCGTGGCCTGGTCCTGCGCTGGGGCTTCGCGCCTGCCGGCGAGCGACCGGTCAAGTACCGCGTGCTCTGGCACAACGCCCCCTTTACCGAGGTCGCCCAGGCGAGCGGTCAGAGCGCCCTGCTCGATGTGCAGTCCTTCACGCTCACCGGCGCGGCCGATGGCGACCTGCATCTCGCCGTGGTCGGTTACGATGCCGCCGGCAATGCCAGCCCGCTCTCCAACGTCATCGCCTACCGCCTCGATCGCACCGCCCCGACCTTCCTGATCAGTTACGACAAGGGCATGCCGGCCGGCCCAGGCCCGCTCACCCTCGTGCTTGAGGCCAACGAACCATTGGCCGCCACGCCGCTGCTGACCCTCAAGCCCAACGGTCTCAACACGCCGATCTCGGTGCCGCTGACCAAGACCAGCGGCACCACCTACACCGCGACTTTCAACGTCACCCAGGTCAGTGCCCGCACCGGTGCCGCAGTGGTTCAGGTCACCGGCCAGGATCTCACCGGCAACCGCTTCAGTGGCAGTCCTGGCGGCACCGCCCTCAGCTTCGATGTGACACCGCCGACCGCGACGCTGAGCTTTGACCGGCCTGTGCCGATCAAGACCGTCAGCGAAGCCGATCCGAGTGTACCGGAGGACGTCAACCTCAGCTTCAATCTGACCCTCAGCGAGGCGCCCAAGCCCGGCACCACGCCCGGCCTGACCTTCACGCCGCCGATCGGCGCCGATGTCGTGCCGGTGCTCACCGGCTCCGGCGTCAATTGGACCGGCAGCCTGCTGCTCACCGCCGCCATGGGCAAGGGCCAGGGCCAGTTTGTCTTCACGGCCACCGACGCCCGCGACAACGCCGGCACGAGTGTCAGTCCGAACCAGCTCGAGATCTACAACACCGAGCATCCCAACGCGCCGGGCATCCCGGTCAACCTGCGCGCCACCACCCTCGCCGGTGGCCACATCCGCATCCAGTGGAACGCGGTCAACGATGCCCACAGCTACCGCATCTACCGCGAGCTGGGCAACACCGGTGTGACGCCTGTCGTCCGCGTGGCCGATGGCATCGCCACCACGGAGTGGATCGACGAGACCGTGCCCGCCGACGGCATCTACCGCTACGCCGTGCGCGCCTTCCGTGTCAGCGTCGAGGGCAATCCCAGCGGCACGCTCAACGCGCTCAGCGATCGCACGCCGCCGAATGCGCCCGAGCAGCCGGTGGTCGAGCTCACCCAGCAGGGCCTGCGCATCACCTGGAATCCGCCGTCCGAGGGCGAGCTGCCGCACCACTACCACCTCTACCGCAACGGCGTGAAGATCCGCACGGTCGACACGGCGCAGCCGGTGCTCGATTTCCCGCCCAAGGGCCTGCTCCAGTATGAGGTGGCAGCCGCTGACGCCCATGAAAACGAATCGCGCGCGGCGCCCGTGGCCTTCGAGTTCTTTGTCGATGCCGTCGACAACCTGCTCGCCCAGGTCAACCAGGGCCAGCCAACGGTCCTGACCTGGAGCTTCGATGATCCCGCCGGTGTCGGTTACCACGTCTACCGCAACGGCGTGCGCCAGACCGGTCAGCCCATCGCCCTCGCCACCCGCACCTTCACGGATTTGCTGCCGCTGCCGCCCAACGAGGCGGTCGACTACCGCGTCACCGCCGTCGACAACCAGGCGCGCGAGGGGGCGCCGCGCACCGTGCGCGTGCTGCCGGTGACCTGGACCCTGCTCATGAATCCGGATGCCGAGGACGTCGCCCGCGTCTCACGCACCCGCTACTTCGACAACTACCGTCTCACGGTCCGCAACAACGATGCGGCCTCGCCGCTGCAACTCGGTTCGGTGCAGGTCAGCCGCACCCTCGGCGGTGGTGCTGTCACCGCCTTCACCCAGCAGACCCCGCTGGCCGTTGCCCCCACGGAGGAGGAGAACCTCGACATCCCGGTGCCCGGCGCCGAGTTCGCCGGCCAGAATCAAAACCTGGAGATCAGCGTCCGCACCGCTGCCAACGAGGCCGGATCGCAGGTCGCCTACGCCGGCCATGCCAGCGACCTGCTCGCCGCCGTTGAACCGCCGCTCATGGTCGAAATGCGCGTGCTGGAACCGCCTGTGGCTGGCGGCCTCGCCGATGTGCGCACGCGCCTGCACAACCGCGGCTACACCACCATGCAGGTCGTGCTCGGCCGCCAGACCGGCCAGCAGCCCGGTGACTTGTACTTGCAGGTGCTGGATGAGTCCGGCGCCGAGATCAGCCGGCGCAATTACAACGGTTTTGGTGCTCCCGGTCTCATCGTCCGCCCCAATGGCGACGCCTATGTCGAGATCGAGCCGGGCGCCTCAGTCGAGGTGACGGTCGACGATGTGCCCGTGCCCATCGTCCTGGCCGAGACCGGTCGCGCCAACTTCCGCGCCACGGTCGGTCAGCTCTTCTCCGGCCTCGGCACCGCCAATCAGCGCGTGTCCGGCCCGCTCACCGGCACCCTGCAGAGCAGCGTTGTCGAGACGCCCTACTACGGCTCGGTCAGCACGGAGAAGGACATTTTCTCCGGCGACGAGCCCATCGTCATCACCGGCCAGGCCATTGATCGCGCCAGTTCGAACCCGCAGGGCAGCGTGCCCATGCGCATCGGTTTTGCCGCGCGCGGCGCCGTCTGGTACGAGGACATCGAGGCCGATGCCGAGGGCAACTTCAGCTTCAGCTACACGCCCCTGCAGGGCTTCGCCGGCGAGCTCACCCTGTGGGCCGCGCACCCGGATGTCTTCGACGTCCTGGCGCAGAAGACCGTGCGCATCTACCGCCTGTATGCGACGCCCTCCTTCGGCAACATCCGCATGTCGAAGAATGACCACCTGGATTTCACCCTCAACCTGATCAATCCCGGCGAGTTGCCTCTGAGCGGTGTTGGCCTCGGCTTCCGTGCCTACCGCCTCGACGGCGACGGCGTCACCGAGATCCCGATCCCGGAAATCACCTGCGCCTTCCAGGAGTCGGCCCCGGCCGGCCTCGGTCCCAACCGGCGCACGCCCGTCAACCTGCGCCTGGCCGCTACCGCCGAAGCGCCCGACCAGGCCAATCTGGAGATCACCTTTACCACCACCGAGGGTGCTTCCGCCAAGTTCACCGGAACTCTGGAACTGCTGCCCGCCGTGCCCATCCTGTCGATGACCAGCCCACGCCAGGGCTTCGTCGATGTCACCGTCAACAAGGGCCAGATCGTCAGCCAGCAGGTCACCGTGCAGAACCTCGGCACCCGCGCCCTCACCGGCGTTGAGCTGGTGCCGCCGAAGATCGTGCCCTGGATGCAGGTCAACCTGCCGCTCAACGGTGCCGGCAACGTCGATTTGCCCGACCTCGATGTCGGCGCCACCTACACCTTTACCGTCGCCTTCGTGCCGCCCGCCGACACGCCCCAGGGCTACGCCCAGGATGTCGTCAAGATCCGCGGCAGCAACGCCGCCGCCGGCTTTGACTTCAATGTCTTCGCCCTGGTCAGCTCCGATGCCAAGGGCGATGCCACCTTCCATGTCGAGAACTTCCTCGGCCAGGAGGTGCCCAACGCTTCGGTGCGCATCCGCAACGGCATCACCGGCCAGGAGGTGGGTCCGCTCGTCACCGACGCCAATGGCGATGTCAGCTTCACCCAACTGACCGAGGGGCAGTACAGTTGGAATGTCACCGCCTCAGGCCACAGCACGGCGACCGGTACCCTGCAGGTCGTGCCCGCCCAGACCGCCATCGTTGAGCCGGTGCTCCAGCGCAGTCTGGTCACCGTCACCTTCCAAGTGCGGCCGGTGCCGTTCACCGACCGCTACGAGATCGTCATCGAGCAGACCTTCGAAACCTTCGTGCCGGCGCCCGTGCTCGTCTTCACACCGCCGAAATACGATTTCACCAATGTCCGGCCCGGCTTCGAGACGACTGTCATCTATGAACTGAAAAACCACGGTCTCATCAAGATCTTCAACGTCGAGGTCTCGGGCACCTACGCCGGCCTGCTGACGATGGAGCCGCTCATCGACTTCATCCCCGAACTGCTGCCCCAGCAGACGGTGCAGGTGCCCTGCCGCGTCCGCCTCGGCCAGGCCCTGACCGATGGCGAAGCCGGTGGCTGCGACGAAAGCATCGAGGACTGGATCGAACGCCGTTCCAAGCCGCCGCCCCAGATTCATCCGGATGGTTATGTCTTCGGCGGGCCTGCACCCACCATCGGCAACGCCATCGGCGGCTTCTGCCCGACACCGAACCTGGCCGACTTCATCAACGGCCTCTCCGCCATCGCCTCGCTGGGCGCCGACGGCTGTTTCCAAAGCCAGCAGAGCGGCAGTCTCAAGGAGGCCGCCGCCGTGGCCCTGGCGGCCGCGGTCGTCTATGAAACCGTCGGCGGCGGCGTCTACAAGTCGCTTGCCGACATCGCGATGGAAGTGGCGTCCGCCCTCGGCCTGTGCGCCGCGGCGCACTTTGCCGCCAATGGTCCCGGCAATGGCGGTTCGGGTGGCGGCGGTCCTGGTGGTGGCAACAACGGCAACTACGGCGTTGGCGGCAATGGCTGCTTCACCGCCGACACGCCGGTGCGCCTGGCCGATGGTCGCGAGACGCCCATCGCCAGCCTCAAACCCGGCGACACCCTCGCCATCGGCCCCGATCCGCGCGAGACGGCCCAGCTTCGCCACCTCTACACCCTCGAGTCCGACGAACTGCTGACCCTGTCGCTGCACGCCAAGGATGAACCGGCGGCCCCGGCGCGCGAACTGCGCGTCACCGGCGAGCACCTCGTCTGGCGCGACGGTCGCGGCTGGACCCATGCGCGCGAACTGCGCGTCGGCGACTGGTTGCACGGCGAGGATGGCTCCATCGTCGAAATCACTGCCGTCAAGCCGGTGCCCGGCGTGCACCGGGTCTACACCCTGCAGCTCAAGGGCGGCAGCACCTTCTACGCCGGCGGTGTCCTCGTCCAGGACCTCTGCGGCGGCCTCTACCTCGAACCGGCCGTGCTCTCCAAACTTCAGCCCGTGCAGCCCTGAGCCCTTCCACGCAGCCGTCATGAAGCTCTTCCCCTCCGTTTCCCTCCGCCTCGCCGCCGCCCTGGCCGTCTTCGGCCTGCCCGGCGCCGCGCTGCACGCCACCACCCAGTTCCAGGGCTGGTGCTCGCAGGTGAAAATCCAGATCGTCCAGGAACTCGCCCTCGAACGCACCGGCTTCGAGGCCACCCTCACCGTCACCAACAACGACGGCGCCGACGCCATCACCGACTTCCTCGCCGAACTCACCTTCGAGGATCCGACGGTGACGGATCCCGAGGCAAACCCCGATGCCGCCAACCTGTTCTTCGTTCGTCAGCCGACCCTCGAGAACATCAACCGTGTCGACGGCACCGGCGTCATCGCCCCCACCAAGACCGCGGTGGTGAAGTGGTTCATCATCCCGACCATCGGCGCCGGCGGCACCCAGCCCCAGGGCCGGCAGTTTCGCATCGGCTGCAATCTGTCGGGCAAGCTGCAGGGCGTCGAGATCCCGCGCGACAACATGTTCGCCATTCCCGACACCATCGTTGTCAAACCCGAGCCGCAGTTGCGCATCACCTACTTCCAGCCGCGCGACGTGCTCGGCGACGATCCCTTCACCGTCGATGTTGTCGAGTCGCCCATCCCCTTCACCCTCGGTGTACTCGTTCACAACCACGGCTTTGGCCCGGCGCGCAACCTGCGCATCAATTCGCAGCAGCCGAAGATCGTCGAAAACCTCAACGGCCTGCTCCTTGTCGCCCGCCTGCTCGGCGCCCGCGTCAATGATTCGCCGCTCGATGAGTCCAGCCTGCTGGTCGATTTTGGCACCCTGCAGCCGACCCAGACCGGCAAGGGCGCCTGGGACATGATCACCTCGCTCAACGGCACCTTCACCGACTTCCGCGCCTCCTACACCCACGCCTCCGAACTCGGCGGCGAGGCCACCTCGATCATCACGGATCTGGATGCCCACTTCATCGCCCATGAGGTGCTCAATGACGATCCCGGGCGCGATGCCATCAAGGATTTCCTTGCCGACATCGACCGCGATGCCAACGAAGTTCCCGACGCGATCTACGAAACCCAGGAGGGCAACATCCTGCCGGTCAACCATCAGCAGGCCGCCAACGTCACCGGCAGTCTTGTCGACAATGATGTCCAGGTGGAGATCGTCTCCGAGTTCGAAAACTGGATCTACCTGCGTGTGCCTGATCCCGGCCAGAACCGCCGCCCGATCAGCCGCGTCGTCCGCAGCGATGGCAAGGTCATCAACCCCAACAACTACTGGACCCACACGAAGTACACCCGCATCGGCAACAACCGCCTCGACTGGTTCAACCTGCTCGACAAGGTCGCCGACAACACGGCCTACAGCTATCAGTTGACCTATGACCTCGACGGCAGTGACGACCTGCCACCGCTGACCCGCATCCGTTTCTCCGGCGAGCACAGCGAGAGCGGCGGCATCCATCACATCACCCGCGACACCCAGATCTTCTTCACCTCGGAGGACGCCAGCCCGGTCGCCATCGAATACCGCATCGACACCGGCAGCTACATCCCGGCCCTGCCCTTCACGATCCAGCAAGCCGGCACTTACACGATCACCTTTCGCGCCACCGATGCCTCGGGCAATGTGGAGGCGGACAAGACCGCCGTCGTCGCCATCAGCGGCGCCGGTCCGGTCATCGCCAGCTACGGGGTCAACGTCGGCCACCTCTTCCTGCCCGGTTCCAGCAACGTCGTCTCGGTCCGCCCCGGCCAATCGCAATTGCAGTTCAGCGTCGCCCCCAACGCCCTGCGCGTCGACGGCCAGATCGACATCTTCCGCGGCGTGGTCGCCTGGCCGCGCCTGGCTGGTGTGCCGCCGACCCCGACGCCGCAGGACACGGCGGAACTTACGGTCTCCGGGGATTACGTCGATTTTTACCGCTACCAGATCAATGGTGGTGCCTGGAATCCCGAGCAGCCGGTCTCGGCGCCGATCTCCCTCGCCGGTCTGAGTGGCGACATCGTCCTGCGCGTGCTCGCCCGTTCCAGCCACGGCGATTACCAGCCGGAGGAGGACGCCCTCGAAGTTACCTGGACGGTCAGCCCGACCGCGCCGCTGCTGCAGGTCGCCGGCCTGCCAGCCAGCCCCATACCCGCCCCCGATGCCGTTACCCTGACCTTCAGCGGCGGTGCCGAGCTGACCGATTACCGATGGAACCTCAACAACACCTTTTACCAGGCCGAACGGCCCATCGCCGAACCGTTGGCCCTGACCGCCCTCGATCCCGGGCCGCAGGTGCTTGGCCTGCGCGGCAAGCGCAGCGGGGTCTGGCAGGAGACCGAGGCGGCCAGCTTGCTGCACTGGATTTATGACCCGACCTACGGCTCGGATCTCGACAGCCTGCCGCTGGTCAAATCGCAGACCTACGAGGACATTGCCGGTCAAACCCTGAGCAATCTCTGGGACGGCCGCAACGACGCCGGTGTGCCACAGTTGCCCGGCGTGTACACCGTGCGCCTGCGCCTCACCGATTCGCTCGGTCGCGTTTCGTATGACTCCGACCTCGTTTTCATCGAGAAACTCTCCTCGGGCGAGACCCAACTCGGTGCCGCCGGCGCCTCGCGGCCCGACGCCCGCGGCGCCTGGGCGGTCTGGCAGCAGCAGGTCGACGGCGTGCCGGCGATCCGCGCCCGCAACCTGGTGACCAGTGCGGCGCACGACCTCACCAGCTCGCCGCTGGCCCAGGAACAACCGCGTACCGACGGTCGCTACGCGGTCTGGCAGGGCCGCGGCGAAAACGGGGTGTTCGACGTCTTTTACGCCGACCTGCAGGCGGCCGAACCGCAGCCGGTGGCGATCACCCAAACCCCCGGCCGCGATGAGGTCAACCCGGTCATCCACTGGCCCTGGGTGGTGTATCAGACGCGCCCGGCACCGGCTGATGGTGCCCCCTGGCAGCTGGAAGCGCGCCACCTGCAGACCGACGACGTGCTGGCCGTCGATGCGAGCAGCCAGGATCAGTTGAACCCCTCGCTGCACGCCGGCCGCGTCGTCTGGCAGGATTGGCGCGACGTCGGGCCGGGCGAGATCTACTTTGCCGATCTCGAGACCGGCGAACGCCGCCGCATCACCACCCAGCCGGCGGGTCAATACCATCCGACTCTGTTCGGCCACCAGATCGTCTGGCAGGACAATCGCCACACCCAGCTCGAACTGTACCGCTTCGACCTGCGCAAGGGCCGCGAGGAACGCCTGACCGACACCCCCTACAATGAGGTCAACCCGAGGCTCTCCGGCAACTGGCTCACCTATCTGGAGGATTCCCTCGGCGCGGAAATCGAGAACCTGCGCCTGCTCGACCTCGACAGCGGCGAAAGCGTGCCGCTCACCCAGGCCGATGGCCGCCATTCGCCCGGTGCCCTTGGCGACGGCTACGCGGTCTGGGCTCAGGGGCCTGCCGGTGCCCAAACCGTGGTCGCCTCCTTCCTGCCGAGCCTGCAACCGGTCATGCGCAACCACAACACCGTCGTCATCACGCCGGACCTCGCCGCCCGCTACGACAGCGCCTTCGAGCTGCTGGCCGACTGGCAGACGGCCGCCAACGTGCTGTCGATCACGCGCTACGAGTCGATCGCGACGCCGCCAGTGACCCAGACCGCCACCTGGACCGAGGGCGCCGCTGCAGGCGACGACTTCCCGATCGCCGCCGGCCAGTTCCTGTGGATCCGTTTCGATCAGGCGCGCCTGCTGGAGCTCGGTGCCGCCGAAGCCGCCCCGGTCGATCTCGCCGCCGGCAAAAACGTGCTCTGCTACAGCGCCTTCCCGGTCGGTTACTCGGCCTTCGACTTCATCCAGGCCGTTGGTCCCGCCAACATCGGCGCCCTGCGCATGCTCGACCCGCTCGCCGGCGTCTGGCGCGCCATTGAGGTGCGCGATGGCGCTCCGGTCGGATCGAACTTCGCCATCCCGCGCGTCACCGCCCTGCTCGTGGACATGAAAACCCCCGTCGCCGACTGGCAGCCCTGAACCCCGCCACACCTCTTCGTCCCATGCAACGCTTCATCCTTCTCCTGTGCCTTGCCGCGACCGGCCTGCACGGCGCCACGCCCGAGCAGCTCGACAGCCTGCTCAAGAGCGGTACCAAGGTCACGGTCGTCGACCTGCGCGGCACCGATGACTACCAGCGCAGTCACATCCCCGGCGCCATCAACCTGCCGCACCAGCTCGTTGCCGGCAAACGCCTGCCGCCGCTGGGTCGCGTGATCGCCTACTGCGATGGCCTGGGCTCGACCTACGGCGCCGACTGCATCGCCGCCCTCAATGCCAAACCCGGCATCCAGGCCGAGCCGCTGGAGGGAGGTTACGCCGCCTGGAAAACCTTCACCAATGTCAGCGCCGATACTCGCCGGATCACGCCCGACCAACCGAAAACCATCACCTATCAGGAACTCCAAGCCACCCGCGGCGAGGGCGTGGTCCTGGTCGATGTGCGCAAGCCGCAGGCCGTCACCGCCAAACCGCGCGTCAATCTGGCGGAGTTCCGCCAGCGGCACCTGCCCAAGGCCGCCACCGTCAGCAACCCGGCGGTGCGCCTGCGCGCCCTCAAGGAACAGGGCCGCGGTTTCCGTCGCGCGCCCTCACTCTTTGTGGTCGTCGACGACGATCACCAGTCCGCCCAGCAGACCGCGGAACGCATCCGCGCCATGGGCTACGAACGCGTCGTCGTGCTCGCCGGCGGCGAGGACATTCTCCGTCGCGAGGGCCGGCCCGGTCTGGGTCGCCAAGGCGGCAGCGCGCCTGTCACCCTCGATCCCGAACTCGTTCCGCCGCCCGTGCAGCCCCAATGAGATCTTCCCTTCCTGCCCTCATGAAACCTCTCCTCCTCGGCCTCCTGCTGAGTCTCGGCCCGTCCGCAGTCCACGCGGCGGTCCAACTCAGCCAGGGCCAAGTCGGCAATGTCGATGCCGGCCAGTTCCATGTCTACTGGCAGACCGACGGCGATGGCCGCCCCGGGCTCGATCTCTTTGCCGATGCAGAAGCCACCGTCCCCCTCAACGGCGAGCTCGGTGTCGAGTTCTTCCCGCTCGAAATGCACGATCTCACGCTGGAATCCAGCGCCGAACAACGCGCTGCCCGCCGCGCTCTCCAGGAGCTGAGCCGCAGCAAGGGCGTTGTGCTCGCCAAGGTGACCGGAGCCCAGCCGGGCACGACCTATCATGTGCGGCCGCGCTCCTTCGATGCCGCCACCGGTGATCCGAACGAGGTTGCGCCGGCCCCGCTCATTGCAGTCACGACTCCCCAGAGCACGGCTTTCCTCATTGAGTCGCGCCAGCTGCGCGTCAGTGCCGGTGGCTGCTTCGCCGGCAGTCAGGGACTCGTCATGCGCCTGACCCGCACAGGCTCGCCCTATCCGCTCTTCGCCGTCGTCGGCGATCACGACCTCGACGACCAGGCCCTCTTCGATCTGGGGCGCCTGCTCAATACGGCGGGAACCACCAACGAAACCCTCACCGGCACACCCACCCTGCTGCTGGAATTGCTCGGCCCGGCCGCCCCCGCGGCCGCCAGTCCGGCCGAAGTCAACTTCACCGGCGTCCACGTCGTTGCCGAGGTTGCGGAGGCGCTATTTTCCGCCGGCTTCCCGGGTCTCGCCTACTTCAGCCTGGAAGCGGTTGGCACGCCGCTGCAGGGCCAGCCCTTCACCTTCCACATCAGCGCCCGCGATGCCAATGGCGAGATTCTCACCACTTACGATGGCAATGCGGAGCTTGCCGCCAGCGTGCCGGAAAACCTTGCCTCAGGCGCCGGCACAACCCCGAACTTCGTCGCCGGCCGCCTGCTCAATCATCAAGTCGTGGCCTCGGCCCCCGGCTCGCTCACCCTCACTGTCTCCCGCCCCTGCGGCATCGAGACCGGCAGTGCCACCTTCTTCTTCTCGCCGCCCGACCTCGACTTCAGCTTTGATGCGCCGGTTTACACGGTCGAGCAGGGTGCGGCGAACGTCACCCTGACGATCACGCGCACGGCCACCGTGCCCGCCGCTGTCGTCTTCAGCCTCCAGGATGGCACCGCCCACAGCGGCAACCCGCCTTTCGCCGCTGCCGTCGCCAATGTCGATTACACTCCGCCCGCGAACGGCTCGACCGTCATCGAGTTCGCCGAGGGGGAAACCAGCAAGACCGTGGACGTGCCGCTGCTGACCGGTGCCGCGGCCATGCCCAACAAGCACTTCAGCGCCAGTCTGCAGGCCCCGGCCGAAGGCGCCACCCTCGCCGGTGCTTTCACCTCCGCCAGCATCGAGATCCTGGCCAACGATGACCTTGCCCCCAAACTCACCCTGCTGACCCCCGCGGCTTCCAGCAAACCCATCAGCCAGGGCCTGCCCCTGCTCGTCACCGGCAAGGCCGAGGATGCCCGCGGCATCGCCCGCGTCGAGGTCCGCCTGAATGGCGCTGACCCGCTGCCCGCCGAACTTGGCGATCATCTTCGGCCACCGGCCGTGCCGTTCAGCCTGGAAGTGTCGCCTGTTGAGGGGGCCAACACCCTCGAAGTGACCGCCTGGGACCTGCGCGGCAACAGTACCACCGTCGTGCGTGACTTCGTC
>JAEYYS010000301.1 GCA_023428335.1 Verrucomicrobiota bacterium
GCATAAACGGTTTCGCCATCAGGCGAAAAGGCGACCGCGTTGACCTTGCCGGTGAAGCCGGTCAGCCGGCGCACGACGGCGCGCGTGTCCGGGTGCCGCAGCTCCACCTCGCCATGGCGACCCAGCGCCACGAGTTTCGCCTGTGGTGAAAACGCCGCCGATTGGATCGAGCGCTTCGGCGGCACGGTCGGTTCGATCTGCGGCGTCACCACGACGCGCGGTCTGGGCTTGGCCTCGGTTGCCGGACCCTTGGCGCCGGCATTGATCCACGACTTGATGAGCGCAATCTCCTCCGGCTTGAGCTTGTCGCGCTTGCCCGGCGGCATGAACTCGTTTTTGCCGCCGCGGCCCGAGCGACCTTCGAGGAACTTCACCAGCAGCGATGCCTCCGCCTTGCCCGGCACCAGCGCCGCCCCCTCCTCGCCGCCCTTCACGAGCGCGGCGAAGGTGTCCAGGGCGAAGCCGCCATCGGCGTCATCGGCACTGTGGCAGTCGATGCAGTAGGCGTCCCACAGCGGCACGATCTGCTTCGCGTAATCGACGGTTTGGGCCTGGCTGGTGGCAGCGAAGGCGAGGGGAAGAAGAAGGCGTTTCATGACAGTCGGGAAATGAACTCACGCGCCAGCGTCCTGGAGTGCTCCAGTCCTCTGGAGCTCTGGCAAACTCGGATGGCAAGGTCCAGCGTTTGGAACTGGCGTGAAGTGCAGCCGCACGGGTGAGCGAAAGCGGTGGAGGACCGCCGCACGCCAGGGCGCTGCGCGCGGTCGGGGGTGTTGCTGGGTCCTCTGGAGCTCTGGCGATGGCAGGTGGCTGGGCGCCTGCGTTGGGCATCGGGACGCGGTGCAGCCGGGCGGGTGAGCGAAAGCGGCGCAGAGGCGCCGCACTCCAGGACGCGGTCGCGCCAGCAGGCCGTGGGGGACAAGGCTTTCGTCAGAGGCATGGGAACCAGGGGTGCACGGGTTGGCCGCCTCAATGCTGGAACAAAAACTCCTTCGAGCTCATCAGGCCCCAGAACAAATCTTCGAGCGCGGCGCGGCGGTCTTCGGGTTTCGCGTCGGTCAGCAGCGGCGTGGCCTTGACCCGCTCCCGCTCGGTCGGCAGACGTCCGAGGGTGATGAGGTAGGCTTCCTCGATGAGCTTGGCGTCGGGCTGCTTGGAGGCGAGCAGGGCGTCGATGCGGTTGTCCTTCTGGGCGAGCTTTTGGTTGAGCGTTTCGCCGTTGGCGAGGTGCAGAGCCTGGGCCATGCTCGGTTCGTTGGTGCGCTCGCACTCGCAGGTGGCGACGCGGTCGGCGCGGCCGAAGCTTTTCAGGAAGTAGCTGGCGATGTTGCTGTCCGGCAACTGCAGGGCGCGGAACCCCATCGGGTAGGCGTCGGCGGTGCCGCGGTTGGCGTTGCGACGGTCGATCTTGAAGGTCGTCGGCGCGGCCGTGACCTGGCTGACGGTGTCGAGCAGCACCTCGGCCTTCAGTCGCCGCGGCACGCAGTGCGAGCCGTAACGCGTGTCGGTGGCGTTCTCGGGCCGGGTCAGGCTGCTGCGCTGGTAGGTCTCGCTCTGCAGGATCGTGCGCATGAGCGCCTTGAGATCGAACTTCTGCCGCACCAGATGCTCGTAGGCGGCGGCGAACAGGGGCTCGTTGCTGGCGGGATTGGTGACGCGCAGGTCGTCGACCGGTTCGACCAGGCCACTGCCGAAGAAATTCGCCCAGACGCGGTTGACGATGGCGCGCTGAAACAGGCGGTTGTCGGGTGCGGTCAACCAGTCGGCCAGCACGGCGCGGCGGTCGCGGCTGTCGGTGAGCGACACCGGCTCGGGTGCATCGAGCGGCCGCGGCGGCTGCGGCTTGCCGGTGAGCGGTGCGACGAGATCGCCCTGGCTGTCGCTGAACAGCACGCGTTCCTCGGCCTGGGCCCCGTTCTTGGTGCGGACGCGGGCGAACAGGTTGGCGAAGGCGTAGTACTGATCGTAGGTCCACTTTTCCATCGGATGGTTGTGGCACTTGGCACAGCCGATCGAGGTGCCGAGGAAGGCAACGCTCACCGTCTCGGCACACTTGGTGGGTTCGTCGTTGAGAATGAAGAAATTGCCGCCGCCATGCTCGAGCGTGCTGCCGGTGGCGGTGAGCAGGTCGCGCACCATCGCATCCCAGGGCGTGTTGGCGGCGACATGCCGGCGGATCCAGTGGTAGTAGGACCACATCGCCTGCGGCATGAGCTTGTCGCCGTTCACGAGCAGCAGGTCGCTCCAGCGGTGCGACCAGTAATCGACGAACTCCGGCCGGTGCAGCAGCGACTCGATGAGCCGGTCGCGCTTCGTAGGCGCGTTCGCCAGAACGCGGGTCTCGGCAGGGGTGGACGGCAGGACCTCCGGTTCCGCCAAAAACGCCCGGGTCTCCTCCGGAGTCGGCAGCACGCCGATCGTGTCAAGGAAGGCGCGGCGCAGGAATTCGGCATCGCTGGCACGTTCGGAGGGCGGGATGTTCAGCTCGCGCAGCTTGGCCAGCACGTGCTCATCAATGAAGTTGCGCGGGGTCAGGGTCGCGAAGGCGGCCTCGTCGCGCGGGCCGGGCTGTGGCACAGTGACGGTGGCGACGGCGAGTTGGCTCAGGTACCAGGCACTGACCGTGCCCTCGCCGGCGCCGGTGACCTTGATCAGGCCGTCGTCATCGACCGTGGCGACGCTGGCATGGCTGGCGTTGTACTTCGCCCAGCGCGTGACATCCTCGCGGCGGCCATCGCTGAAGCTGGCGGTCACCTTCAGCGGCACCGTCTTGCCGGGCTCGGCGATCAGGTGCGGTTCCGAGACCTGGAGCGAGACGATGCGCGGATCGTCCGCCTGCGGACCGGGCGCCCCGGCGGCGATCCAGTCGGTGATGGCCTGGTACTCCGGCGAATCCACCTCGAAGCGTTTGTCGCCCTTGTGCGGCACCGCCTTGACG
>JAEYYS010000302.1 GCA_023428335.1 Verrucomicrobiota bacterium
ACAGCCCCATGCTCGATCGCACCCTGACGCTGCCGATGGATCTGTTTCTGTACCTGGGCGACAACATCTATGCCGACACCGAGGACATGGGCGTGATGCGGGCCAAATACCAGGCTTTGGCGAACAGCCGCTTCCATCGCGGCCTGCTCGAGCGTGCGCCGGTGCTCGCCACCTGGGACGACCACGACTTTGGCGTCAACGACGGCGGCGCCGACTACCCCAAGCGGCGCGAGGCGCAAAAGGAATTCCTCGACTGGCTGCAGGTGCCGGCCGACTCGCCAAAGCGCAGCCGCGAGGGCGTGTACGAGGCCCGCCTCTTCGGTCCCGCGGAGCACTCGGTGCAGGTCATCCTGCTCGACACCCGCTACTTTCGCAGCCCGCTCAAACGCGTGCCCAAGAGCGAGGCCGGTGTCGGCGGCAGTGCCGTGCCGAACGATGATCCAGAGGCCACCGTGCTCGGCGAGGCGCAGTGGCGCTGGCTGGAGGAACAACTGCGCCAGCCGGCGCGCCTGCGCCTGATCGCCTCCAGCATCCAGTTTGCCGCCGCCGCCAGCGGCAGCGAGAGCTGGGCGAACTTTCCGCGCGAGCAGCGCCGCCTCATTGAACTGATCCGCCGCACCCAGGCCGAGGGCGTGCTTTTCCTCAGCGGCGACCGCCATTGGTGCGAGTTCTCGACCCTCACGCAGGATGTCCCCTATCCCCTGCATGATTTGACCGCCAGCTCGATGACCCAGATCCACCCGCGCGGCACGCCGACGCCGAACGCCCATCGCTCTTTGCCCAAGACCTTCCACCAACCCAACGTCGGCACCCTCGACATCGACTGGCAGGCTGCCGACCCTGCATTGCGCCTGCGCATCGTCGATGAAGCGGGCGCGGTCCAGATCGAGAAAACCCTGCGCCTCGGCGAACTGCGTCCCTGAACCGTTCGCGCTTGCACCCGGCCATCGGCGTCGCCAGAGTATGCGCCCAACCCGCATTACCCCCTCATGAGCAGCCAAAACATCGCCTTTGTCGGAGTCGGACGCATGGGAGCCAACATGGCCCGTCGCCTGCAGGACTGCGGCCACCGCATCACCGCCGTTTACGACGCCCACCGCCCGATCGCGGAAAGCCTCGCCACCGAACTCGGCTGCGCCGCACCCGCCAGCCTGCGCGAGGTCACCGCCGCCGCCGACCTGATCTTCACGGTCGTCACCAACGACGCCGCCATGGAAGCCATCTTCTTCCAGCCGGACGACAACCTGCTGCGAGGCGCCGAGGGTCGCACCTTCATCAACTGCGCGACGCTGTCGCCCGCCATCCACCGCCGGGTCGACGCCGCCGCGCGCGCCGCCGGTGCCGACTGCCTGGAGGCCGCCATGGCCTCGTCGATCAGCCACGCCCGCGAAGGCAAGCTTTACCTCATGGTCGGCGGCGAGGAAGCCGTTTACCAGCGCCTGCTGCCGGTGCTCGAACAGATGAGCGTCAACCGTCGCCACGTCGGCGCCATGGGTCGCGCCGCCGAGGTCAAGGCCCTGGTCAACATGGTGATGAACATCAACACCGCCGGCCTCGCCGAGGGCCTCGGCCTTGCCGCCGCGCTCGGTCACGACCTCGGCATGATCCGCGAGGTGTTCAGCCAGACCGGCGCCAACAGCCGCGTCCTGGAGACCGATGGCGCCGACATGGTCGCGCGCGAGCACGACTGCTGGTTCTCCGCCGAACACGCCGCCAAGGACAGTGGCATCGCCGCCGGCCTGGCCGCGGAGGCCGGCCTCAACCTGCCGCTCAACAGCGCCACCCAGGCCCAGTATGACCGCATGGTCGCCCTCGGCCTCGGCGGGCTCGACAAGTCCGGCATCGCCGAACTGACCTTCAAGGATCGCCACGGCTGAGACCGGCGGCCCTTGCACCACGCTCATGCCTTCCAACGTCCGGCTCTTCCTGGCGTTTCGGCTGCTGTTCAACTGCCGCTTCTATTACCCGGTCTACACCATCCTCTTCCTCGACCTCGGCCTCAGCCTGGGCGAGTTCGCGGCACTCAACGTCATCTGGGCGCTCACCATCGTCCTGCTGGAGGTGCCCTCGGGTGCGCTCGCCGACCGCTTCGGCCGCCGACCGCTGGTCGTCGCCGCCGGCTGGCTGATGGTCGCCGAAATGGCCCTGCTCTGCCTGATGCCGCCGGGCCGGCACGATCTGGTGTTCTGGATGTTTGTCGTCAACCGCATCCTCAGCGGCACGGCCGAGGCCTGCGCCAGCGGTGCCGATGAGGCCCTGGCCTACGACAGCCTGGCCGCGAACGAGCGCACCCGCCAGTGGCCGGCGGTCATGGCGCGACTGAGCCGGCTCATGGCGATCGGCTTCATCATCTCCTCGATCAGCGGCGGCCTGCTTTACGATCACGAGCGCGTGCTGTCCCTGCTCAGTGGCCTGGGTCTGCCGGCGCTGGATCGGACCTGGACGATGAAGCTGCCGCTGCTGCTCAACCTGATCGCCGCCCTCGCCTGCCTGGGGGTCGCCCTGCGCCTGAGCGAAGCCGGCACGCCACCCGCCGCCAGCGGCTCCTGGACGCAGGAAACCGCGCGCGCCCTGCGCGGCATGCTCGCCACCGGTGCCTGGATCTGGCGCCATGAGGCGGCCTTCCGCCTGATCGTCTTTACGGTCGTCTTCGACAGCATCATCCGCCTCTTCCTCACCGTCGCCAGCAACTTCTACCGCCTCGTCGGCATCGACGAAGCCTGGTATGGCGTGATCGGCACGGTGGCCTCCCTGCTCGGCCTGGCCAGCGCCGGCCTGATGGAACGCATGACCCGGCACGGCCGCGAGCGCGACCACTTTCTCTTCGTCGCCGCCCTGACCTTTGCCGGCCTGCTCGGTGCCGCCCACCCGCAGCCGGGCTGGACCGGCATCGCCCTGATCCTGCCGCTCATGCTCGCCATGCGCTTCCTGCAGTTCTTTGTGTCGCACCATCTCAACGCCGCCGCCGATTCCGCCCATCGCGCCACGGTGCTGAGCTTTCGCGGCCTGACCACCAACCTTGCCTACGGCCTGCTCACCCTGCTGTTCGGCTGGCACACCGGATGGTTGCAGGGACGGCTCGAACTGCCCGCCGAGGATCCGGGTGTCTTTGCCGCCAGCCTGCAGCTCTGGCCGTGGTGGTTTGCCGGCAGCCTCGCCCTGGCCCTGCTGGTGCTGCGTTGGCGGCGGCGCTGAGACGGCCACGGATGGACCGCACCCGACTGCTCAAAACCGGCCATTTCCACCGCACCCGACTCAGCGCCTCTGAGCGCGGATGTGCTCGAGCGCGGCCTCCTGCATGAAGCGGATCGCCGCCGGCGTGTTGGTGTGACCGGCCAGCACATCGGCATGCAGTTTCTTAGCCACCGGCAGGGCATTGTAGGCAGCCAGCACGCTGGTCGGCGGGCAGGTCACATCGATGTAACCCACCGTCACCGCCGCCCCCTGGCAGCGGGCGCGTGCGGCAAAGTTCACGGCATCGACATAACGCGCGGTCTGCTGCACCGCCGGGTCGGGCCGGCCGTCCGCTCCGGCAGGCACCAACTTGGGCCAGCCGTTGACCCGGCCGACCGCCGCGCCGCTGTGATCGCAGCCCGCCGGCACACCGGCGCAGATGAAACTGACACGGGCGTCGAGGCCGGCCGCGGCCAGAGCTTGATACCCGCCCTGGCTGGAGCCGTAAACGATCAGCGTGCGACCATCCCACTCCGGCTGGGCGGTGAGAAAGTCGATGGCGCGAACGACACGCAGGAACATGCCGGTGAAGTAGTTCTGCTGGCGCTCCATGCGGCCGGCATACCGGTAGTCCTTGAGCGCCCCGGCAGCCTGGGCCGTGTAGAAGGCCTCGGGCCGACCATTGGGCAGGCCGTGGGCGTTGATGTCGAGCGCCAGCATGCCACCCTCCCTGGCCGCCCAGGCGGCACTGCCGGCCAGACTGGCACTGCGCACGCCAGCGCCATGCACGGTGAGCACTGCCGGCAGACTGCCGGGACGCGCACCGACCGGGCGACTGAGGTAACCGGACACCGGTGCTCCCAGGCAAGCGACCTTGATGTCGAAACACTCAAGCTTCACCGCCGCCGGAGCATTGGCCGCAGCAGCAGGTGCCGGCACGGGCACCAGCTCTGCCGCCGGTTCGACCGCAGCCAGCGCGGCTTTTTGCGCCGACCAGAAGGCGTCAAAGTCGTCCGGCACCGGCAGGCTCGGGCGGATCTCCTGGGGATCGTAGCCTGCCCCGGCCAGGGCCGAGGCTTTGCCGGCGGTGGCGCGCAACAGCAGGAAGCCCGGCTCGTCCAGCTTGCCTTCCAGACGCCCCTTGCCGCCGCTCAGACGCACCTGCACCGGCGCTTGCGGGTCGACACCGTCCTTCGACAGCACGCAGGTCACCGTCACATCCTCCGCTGGCTTGCCACCCTGGCTGGCCTCAAGGAGGAAGACCGCCGTCTCGCCGCGCTTGTAGAGCGCGTCGGCACGCTCGACCGAGGTTTTCAGGCGCAGAACCGGTGCGGGCGGTGGCGACGTTTTTACCTGGGCGGACAGGGGCACGGCAAGGCAGAGACAGGAGAGGAGCAGGCGGATCATGGCGACGGATTTCAACGCGCGTGACGCTGGCGGTCTTCGAAACCCGGCAAGAAAAGTCCACGGCAACTGAACGCACCGGACCTGAACACCGTCAAAGCCCCGTCTTGACCCCGCCGCAGGTGGCCGCCACCATGACGGACCCAACCGGAGCCCCGATGCCCAACCCCGCGCCCACCGCATGAGCCCACCGGACAGCAGCGGCCTGCAACTGCAGGATCGCATCGGTATCGGCAGTTGTGGCGAGGTCTTCCGCGCCTCCACCGAAGGCCGGGCCTGCGCGGTCAAGCTGTTCTCGGCGATGTCCATCAACCGGCGTGCCCTCGAAAACACCCTGCGGCGTCTGGCCACCCTGCCGCCGCATCCCGGGGTCCTGCCCGTTGAACAGTTTGAAATCGGCAGCGGCCCGTGCCGCCTGGTCATGCCGCTGGTCGGCACCCTCGAACGCGATGTCCAAGGCCGCCGGATCTGGCGCGCACCCACCTTGGAACCGCTGTGTGAATCCGGGCTCGACCCCGAGCGCGCTTGGAACCTCATCCACCAAATCGCCGAAGCCCTGGCCTGGCTGCACCGCCACGGGCTCGTCCACGGCAACCTGCGACCGGCCAACATTTTTCTCGAAGCCGGCCCGCCAGAGAATGCCCGCCTGACTGACCTCGCGCAGGGCTGGGTCGGCGGCGTGCACCGGCTCGACCTCACCGATCATTTCCTCAACCTCGCCCCCGAGCAGGCCGAGAATCCCGACGCTGTCTTCCAAGGCCTCGGCGCCGGCGCGGACGTCTACAGCTTCGGCGTGCTCGCCTACCGCCTGCTCACCGGCCGACGCCCACGCGGTGCCGAAGTCTGGGCGGCGCAAACCGCCTTCGTCGCGGAAAAAGCCGCCGCCGGCCTGGCCTACGGCATCGACCAGGCTGCCCTGCTCGCCGCCGTGCGCGCCCAACCCAAGATCGAGTGGCCGCAACCCCCAACCGACAAATGGGACGAGCGCCGCCGGCACATTCTCGAACGCTGTCTCGATCTCAATGCCGCGGCGCGCTGGGCCGACATGCGCGAGGTGCTGCGCGAATTCGAGGTGCTGGAAGCGGATCGCCAGATCGAGGCCAGCCGCGACTGGGTCGATCTGGAACGTCGCGCCCAGGCGCGGCGCGTGCTGGGCCTGCAGATCCTCGCTGCCTGTCTCGCCGCCCTGCTCGTGGCCGGCGGCGCAACTGCTTTCCTGATGCTGCACCAAGCCCGCCAGGCTGGGCAGGCCGCGCAGACCGAAGTCACCGCCCTGCGTACCGACCTCAGTGCCGGCGAACAGCGGCGCAGCGAGCTGTCGGCAGAACTCGAACGCGCCCACACCGCCCTGCGTGCCGCCGAAGTCCGCCGCGGCGAGGCCCAGGCCGCGGTCGATCAGTTTCTCACCCTGCTGCTGGAATTTCCTGCCGGCGACGAGCTGGAGTCGGGTCTGGTGCGCAGCCAACTCGATGATGCCTTGCGCTTTTGCCTCGCCAGCCTGCCGACGCTGGAAGCCGACCCCGCGCTCGGCTTCGAACGCCTGCGCGCCTACGCCAACCTCGGGCGCATTCACCTGCGCCTGCGCGAACACGGACCGGCACGCGAGTTCCTCGACAAGGCACGCAAGCAGGGCGAGATCCTGCTGCGCCAACCGCCCACCGGGGCAGCTCTCGGACTGATCCACACCTGGCAGGGACGCACCTGTCTGCTGCTCGCGGATTTGCATGAACGCCGCGCCGAGCGGGCCACCGCACTGGAGCGCCTGCGCGAAGCCGCCCACAGCCTGGGCGAAGGCTTGGTAGCCGACCCAACCAACCGGCCGGCCCGCCAGGAAGCCGCACGCGCCTGGCTGCAATTCGGCCTGCTCAGTCGCCAGCAGGGCGGCTTGGACGAGGCCCGCAAGGCCCTGATCCGGGTACGCGAAACGCTCGATGCCAAACAGCTCGGCGACGCCCCCCTGCCCGAGGAAAGCTTCCTGCTGGCGCGCACCCGCTTTGCTGAGGGCCTCGTCCAGCGCGACGCCGGCCAGGCGCGTGAAGCCCTCGACACCCTGCTGGAGGCCGTCACCGAGATGGGCCGCCTGGTTGCCGGCAGCTCACCGCGTCATCAAGGTCAGGCCCTGCTGCTGGCCGAAGCCTACACCGAACTCGCCGAACTCATCGCCCGCCAGGTCGGCGCCAAGGAAGCGCGCGAGGCGCACGATCAGGCCGTGCCGGTGCTGCTCGAACTCAACCGCCTGCACCCCGAATGGGCCGACGTGAAGTACCTGCTCTCCCGCAACTACGGCGCCATCTCCCTGCTCGAACGCGACCTCGGCAACCGCGAGACCGCGGTGAAGAAAAAGCAGGACGCCATCGAACTGGTGAACGAAATCCTCGCCGACGAGGCCGACAACCCGCGCCTGCGCGCCCTGCAGGCGCGTCTGCGCGGCGAGTACGCCGAACTCATGTCCGACCTCGGCAAGCCGGAGGCCGCTCTGCCCATCCTCGAACAGGCCATCGCCGCTGCCGTCGAACTGCTGGCCGGCGAAGACGGCGGCCGATTCACCCACGAACGCCGCGCCGCTGAAATCCAGCTCGCCCAGATGTACGGTGTGCTCGGCCACACCCACCAGAGCCTGAAGCAGACGGCCGAGGCCAAGGCCGCCTTCACCACGGCACTCGAACGCTGGCAGAAACTCGCCGCCCTGATGCCGGGCGACGAAACCCTGCAGCAGGGCCTGACCTGGACGCGCGAACGGCTCGCCAAACTGAAGTGAGTCTCACGGCCGCCACACCGCCGTGCCCATGTGATAGCCGGGATGCTCCGGGGCACTCTTGCTGTAGTAGGCAGTGACAATCCGGCCATCGGCCAACTGCACGCTCGATGGATAACCGCAGTCGTTGGAATGACTCACCGCCAACCGGACATGCGGCCCCCAGGTCTGACCGTCGTCCGAACTGAACTTGGCACAAACACCGTGCCGACCCGCGATGCGCACGCCATAGGTCAGCAGCAGGCGACCGTCGTTCAGCCGCAGCAGGTGGCCGTTGATCTCGTTGCGCTCCGTGGCCCGCACCGGCTTGGCCCAGGTGCGGCCGTCATCGTCACTGCGGAAGATGTCCATCGCCTCAACACGCGCCGCCGCCAGCCAGCGCCCCGGCCCCAGCGGAAACAACTGCGTTTCATTGTGACGATCACCAATGACCGCCACTGGCTGCCAACTGCGGCCGTCGTCCTCACTGCGGAAGTGCCAGGAGCGAAAACTCTGGATCTTCGACGATCGCTTTGGATCCGCCAGCCGTCCCTGATAGCAGGACACATGCAGGGCGTCGGCGGCATCGGCCCAGACATCGCCAAAAGGGATGTGCTCGGTCCAACCCGGCTCGGCGCGCGGGAAGTTCTCGTGCCGCGTCCAGGTGCGACCGCCGTCGGCGGAGCGCAGGATCCAGTTGCCGAGAATGGCGTCGCGGAAGGGCGCCTGCTTGGGGCGTTCCGACTGTTTGTGATCGGTCCAGCCCGAGCAGAGCACGACCAGGTCGCCGTTGCCGGCAAGGCCGGCGGCGTGATTCATGCGGATCGTGCCCGGCTCATGACGAGTGATCGTCGAACGCTTCTCCCAGGTGACACCGTCGCGGCTCGCCCAGCAATCGATGTCGCCTTCGCGCGTGCCGTGCCCGGGCTGGTTGTGCAGCACGGCGAGAATCTCTCCCTGCGGCGTCAGCGTCAGGTTCGGCCAGGCGCAGACCTGCTTCACCGCCACATGGCGGCTCAGCTCACGCGGCCGGGGTTCGCGCGCCAGCGCCAGCCTCTCCTGGGTGCGCCGCCACTCGAGGCCGGCATGCTCGGTGCGAAACTTCACCAGCCGGCCATGCTCCATCTCGGTAACATAAACGGAGCGACCATCGGGCCCGCCGAAACAGAGATTGGAAGGCTTGGAACCGAGCACGTCCACCTCGTGCAACACCTCGCCCTTGGCGCCGAGCACCACCACCGTGCCCTTGCCATGACGGGTGACATGCAGGCGCCCCTCGACATCGACCCGCATGCCGTCAAAGCCATGGTCCTCGAAGCGGGCAAACTCGCGTTTGCCACTGAGTCCACCATCGGCCTCGATGCGGAAGGCCCAGATCGTGCGCTGCACGCTCTCGTTGACATAGAGCGTGCGGCCATCCGGACTGAGATCAATGCCGTTGGCCGTGCCCAGTCCTTCCGCCGCCAGGGCGACACGCCCCGCGCGGTCGATCCGCCAGAGGCGTCCCGTGCCGGCCTTCCAATCCGGATCGCTGGCGTAGATCGTGCCGTCGGCAGCCATGGCCAGGTCGTTCGGCTGACTCATGCGCGCCTCGTGCGCGAAGACACGCACAGTCTTCGTCGCCGGATCCACCTGCAGGAGGTTGTGGCCCGTGTAATCGGCGACGTAGAGCAAACCATCGGGCCCAAACCGGCTGCCATTGGCCGTGCTGCCCTCCGGCAGGTTCACGAACAGCTCGGCCTCTCCCGACGGCGTGACTCGCCCCAGGGTATGCTCGCCACCGAATTTGACGCAGTAGATGTTGCCGTCGCCATCCACCGACGGCCCTTCAATGCCCGAGGTGAACAGGCCGGGGGCGGTGAACGGCTCGGCACGATAAAGCTGTTCCGCAGCAGCGGAAAGACAAACTGACAAAAACAGGCAGGTCAGCAGGCGCGTCATTCCAGCACTACGCGGACATGCATCGGAACCTTCACCAACACGGCAAGCCACCGCAAGATTCGCACAAGGAATGCGCTTCCCTCTGAGGAACAATCCGAGGATGATTCCTCAACAACACGCCATCGCCATGAAACCTTGCCTTGCCGGCATTGCCGGTCTTCTGCTCGCGGCCGCGCCGCTCAGCGCCCAATTCACCGGCAGCGACGACTTTGCCGACGAGACCAAAAACGCCACCAAGTGGGGCCCGGACATCGCCAGCGGCTCCGGCCAACTGACCCAGGCGGGCGGCGTCGTGCGCTACACCAGCGCCGCCCCTACCGATGACGATTACATGGCCTGGCCCTGGATCCTTGGCGCCGGACCACTCGATCAAAACTGGAGTGTCCAGGCAGATGTGCACGTGCCCATCATCGCCCTGCCCGAGGGTTTTGCCGCCGCCGGCATCGGCATCGGCGTGCGCAACAGCGACAACCCCGGCGACAACTTCACTGTCGCGCTCGAGAACGAACGTTCGCCCGGCGAAGACTCGCAGTTCCAATACTTCAATGGCGTCGACATCAACGGCGACGGCAATGACATCACCCATCCCGCCTCCGGTGTAAACGGCGCCGTGCGCCTCTCCTGGAACGCCGCCACCCGCACCCTGACCGCTGAATTCGACGCCGACGGCGCCGCCAACGGCTACCAATGGACGCCCTTCAACAGCTTCCATCCCGAGTCGGGCGGCTGGTCGATGGGACCCGAGGCCAGCCTGCAAATCTTCCTCCTGGGGGCCTCGGAAAACGTCGCTGTCACCGAAGGTCACGACGTCCACGCCGACAACTTCATGGTCGAACTGGCCACGCCGGCCAACCTGTTTGGCGCCGACAACTTCAACGACGATGTGCGCGACCCGACGAAATGGGGGCCGGACACCTCGGAGAACACCGGCATGCTGACCGAGATCGACGGCCGCCTCGAGTACACCGGGCAGGACGCCATCGAACCCTTCGGCTATGCCGAGCGCCCCTGGGTTCTCAACACCGGCAGTTACACCGAGAACTGGGA